>JBDTCM010000348.1:0-4325 GCA_039923575.1 Chthoniobacterales bacterium | reverse complement strand
AGTTTCGGGCCGGCCCGGTTTTTGGGCGCGGCGCTCGGCCATTTGTTGCTCCCGCTCCGCCCTCCGTTGGGCTTGCTCTTGCTCCCGCTGTATTCGCTTCTCTTCCTGCGCCGCGGCGGCTCCCTGGCGTCGATCGCGCTCGGCGGCTCCGGGCGTGAGCGAAATTTCCGCCGGGAGCGATGGCGCCGGGGTCATGGTCGGCAATCGGTTGGCAGCCGGCCTGGTTGGCGTATTTGCAGGCACCGGTGTTTCGTTAGGCACGGGCGACGCGGTGGCTGCCACCGGAGGGGGTGCGACCGGCGGAAGCGCTTTCGCTCCGGGGCGGTTGGGCCGGCCCGGTCGGTTGGGAGTTGCGAGGGGCGTCGCGGGTGTGGTGACGACCGGTGTGGATGCAGGCGCCATCGTGGCGGCCGGAGTGGCGATTTCTGTCGCGGCGGGCCGCGGCGCAATCACTGGTCTCGGCTCTGGCCTAACGAATCGCTTGAACGGGGCATTCGGCGGCGGGGTGGCTTCTGCTTCCATCTTCTGGCGCGCTTTTCTCGCGGCCTGCGCGTCCTGGATTCCGGCCCAGCCGCGCTCCACGACGGGCTGCTCGATCGTGCGCGTGACTCTGGCTGGACGCGCGGCGCGTTCCGCCGGACGAAAATCCAGCGTCGGCACCGCCACCACTTCGCCCCGGAAGACCGGGCGTTCGACGTTCGTGTCCTGCGTCCGCTCGAGGCGGAAACGCTCGATCGGCTGGCTGCTGCGATTCCGAAAATCGTCGTAGCTCGGGCCGCGATCGACGATGACGGAGTTGTTGTAGGTGATGTTGGTGATGTTGGTCGTCTGGTTAATGATGGTGACGTTCTGCTGTGTCGGCACGACGACTCGCGCGCTCACCTTGGCGCCGAAATCATTTGCCCTAACGAACGCGTATTGTTCGGGCCCGATGTCGTAGTAGTTGTCGGCCCAATTGCGGATGCCGGTCTGGCGATCGAATTGTGCTTCGGGCGGCAACGGTGCCCAGCCGACGTAGTCGCCTCCTTTGCGCCACGAGACCCAGGCGGGCGCCCATTGTTCACCGGGGACCCAGACCCAGCCGACGCTGCGCAGGCGAGTCCACCGGCCGTAGTGATAAGTGGCCCAGCCGAATTGTTCGTCGGAGATCCAGGTCCAGCCGGCGTCGGTGTAAACCCAGTGGCCGTTGGTGTAGGGGCGCCAGTCGCGTGATTGCGTGGCCTGGCGCGGCTGAAAGACGTAGCCGTAATCGCTCGTCTCCATCCAATCGCCGTAGGGATCGAGCTTGCGATAAAAGGTGGCGTAGGAGCCGGTCTCGCGGTCGTTGTCGACCAGCGCGCGCGCGGTGGGCGCGGCCGTGGCGACGGGTGCGGCGGTGGCGACCGGGCGATTTTCCTTCTCGGCGAGGGCGCGTTCGCGGGCCTCGAGCTCGGCCTGGCGTTGCGCAAGTTTTTGCTGCTCCTCCGTCTGGTGCTCGGCATCGAGGCGCTGCTGCACCTGACGCTCGATTTCGGCGTTCCGTTCCGCTTCGGTGGGTTGTTTCTGGCAGGCGCCGAGCGAGAGCCCGAGCGCTGCGATCAGCGGGAGAAGGACGATTCTGTTCATAACATACTGAGACCGAATTGCGGTCGGGTTATTCGAAAGGGCGGTGCGATTGAACGGCGTCGCCGGATCGAATGGTTAGTTGTGGTTAGGCGAAGGCGATGGCGAGACGTTAGGCGCGAGAATAATCGCGGCCTTTTCCGTGGTCGGTCGTCGCAACCGCTGCCATTGTCCATAAACCGCGAGCAAGGCGAAGACAATCAGGATAGCCAACATCAGCTTCAAGCCGCTGCGCGGGGCGCGCGTTTCGCCGGGGGGGCGGTCGGGCGGTCCGGGCAAATCCATGCGCGGAATATCGGCGGGAGGGAGCGAGCCGCAACGTGGTCGACGCACGTGGTAGACGCCTCCTCTGGGAGGCGCGAGGGTAGTTACCGATTGGAGGCAACGCTCGCGTTTCGCAGAGCGAAACGTCTACAATTGCAGCTCCGCGATGGCGTCCAGCACGCGCTGGCTGAGACGCGGGTAAACTTCGCGCCCCTGCCCCTCGACGTCGGCGGCGGTGAAATGGAGCGGTTCGCCGACGACGATTGTGATGCGGCAAAAGCGCAGCTTTCCGCCGCCGCGCGGCAAGGCTTCATGCGCGCCGAAGATTCGCATCGGCACGACCGGCGCGAGCGTCTTCGCGATGAGGAATCCGATGCCGGGCTGCGGCGGCTGCAATTTTCCATCGAGAGTGCGCGAGCCCTCCGGGAAAACGAGGGTGCCGTGATTCGCCCGCAGGATGCGGATGAGCGCCTTGAGCGCGCTCCGGTCGCCGCCGTCCTGGTCGACTGGGATGACATTGATTTTCGGCAAAATCCAGCCGAGCACCGGGACATTGAGGAGCGATTTGCGCGCCAGAAAATAAATCGCGCGTTGCGACGCGATCCCGGCGAAAGGCGGATCGAGATAGCTCTCGTGGTTCATCGCCAGAATGACCGGCCCCTCCTCGATGACTCGCTCCGGGTGAATGACGCGGAAACGAAAAAAGACCCGCGCAACGAGGCGGGTGAGGTGATAGATCGTGAAATACCAGGGATTCACCGTGCGCTGGTTAGTCCCTTTAATTTCAGACGGCCGAAGATTTCCCCGACGACGCCGTCGATCGTGAGGTTGGAGCTGTCGATGACGTGCGCGTCCTCGGCGATGATAAGGGGCGAAGCGCGGCGCGAGGAATCCGCTTCGTCACGCGCCGTGATGCGGTCGCGTTGTCCCTGCGCTGCGCGGCGGCGCAAACGAATATCGGGCGAGGCGTCGATATAGAACTTGAAGGGCGTCTCGGGAAAAACGACCGAGCCGATGTCGCGGCCTTCCATGACGAGATCGTTTACCTCCGCATAACGACGGAGATGCTCGACCAGGATTTCGCGGACGCGCGGAACGCTACTGACGAGCGAGACGTTTTCGTTGACGCGATCGTCGCGCAGGAAGGGTTCAGGATCGACCCCGCCGATGAGCATGAGGGAATCGTGGTCGCGCAGTTCGCAAGTGATGGGGGCGGTCTCGGCCAGCTGTTTGATCGCGGCGGCGTCGTTAGGCAAAATACCGCGCTCGAGCACCAGCCAGGTCATGGCGCGGTACATCGCGCCCGAGTTGACGTAAACAAAACCCAAACGGCGCGCCAGTTCGCGCGCGACGCTGCTCTTGCCGGAAGCGGCCGGCCCATCGATCGCGATGATCTGGTGCGCAGCCGGTGATTTCATCGGCTACTCCTCCTCCACGCGCGAGTGCGAGAGGGAGCTGATCACCCGCGTGGTGGTGCGAAACCCCTTCGGATTGGTCAGCTCATCGAGCATTTTTTCAAAGCCCGGATAGGAAGTCGCGACGCAATCCACATCCTGAATGATCGTCTCGCCTTCCGCGAACATGCCGGCGACGGCGAAGGCCATCGCGATGCGGTGATCGCCAAAGCTCGAAAGCCGCGCCCCATGGAGCGGAGCGCGCCCATGGATTTCGAGTCCGTCGGTCAACTCGACCACCTGCGCGCCCATCGAGCGCAAATTGTGCGCGATGGCCGCGATGCGGTCGGATTCCTTGACCCGTAATTCCTGGGCGTGGCGGATAATGGTGGTGCCCTGGGCGAGCGCGCCGGCGACGGCGAGAATCGGCAACTCGTCGATCAGCTGCGGAATCTCCTTGCCCTGGATGACGGTGGCTTTTAAACGCGCGCCGGTGATTTCGACGATGCCGCGCGGCTCGACCTGATCGATGTCGTCGATCGCTTCGCGCACCTGCGCGCCCATGCGGACGAGGACGCCGAGAATGCCGGTGCGGGTTTCGTTCAAGCCCACTTCCCTAACGAGAAGATGACCGCCCGGTTGGGCGGCGGCAGCGACGAGCCAGAAAGCCGCCGAAGAAATATCGCCCGGGATGCTGAAGTCGCGCGACTCCGGTACGTGATCGCCGAAAACGCTCACGCCTTCGTCATCCCTGTGCGCGCGCACGAGGAAATAATTAAGCATCAGCTCGGTGTGATTGCGGGTCGCGACGGGCTCCTTGACGGTGGTTTTTCCCTTCGCGAAAAGTCCCGCGAAAAGGAGCGCACTCTTCAATTGCGCGCTCGCGACCGGGAGCGCGTATTTGATCCCGTGGAGGGGGGCGCCTTCGATGCGCAAGGGCGCAGTGTCGTTGTCGCCCTCGGCTTCAATCGTCGCGCCCATGAGGCGGAGCGGCTCGATGATGCGGGCCATCGGGCGTTTCGAGAGCGAGCCGTCGCCGACGAGCCGGCTCTTGAAGGGCTGTCC
>JBDTCM010000347.1:0-4395 GCA_039923575.1 Chthoniobacterales bacterium | reverse complement strand
TGGGCAATTAGCCGGTGGTGGAGGTCGCCGCGGCGACCGAGAACCACCGGAACCTCCATTCAAAAAGGATTCCGGTAGTTACCGCTCGCTGCGCTCGCTTCACCACCGGCTCATTTCCAGCGTCCCTCCGGGACACACGAACTGCCCGGCATTGTCGCGGAGGTCTCAAAGTTCATGACACTCTCCAGACACGCCGCGCCTAACGCCTAACGATCTCCGCGACTTCGCTCTCTTCCGCGAGCGCGGTGTTGCCTGCTTCCCGCCGTTCGCGTTGCAGGACGCGGTAAAGGTACCAGACAATAAAACAATTGACCGCCAGGATGATGATCACGACCGCGCCGGGATGGAAGATGGCGTGGCGGACCTCGAAAGGAATGAGGGTAGCCGTTGCCAATATCAGCAAGAGCTCGGCCCAGTGTTTCTGGAAATAGACCCCGACGCCCACGGTGCAAAGCACGACGGCCGTGAAAAGCGCGAGCAATCCGGTCATCTGGAGCAACCCGCCCGTCACCACATTCTGCAGACTGCTGAGGAAAAAAAGCATCGTCCGACTGTGCGCCACCATCAGTTCACCATCCACCCAGTCGGCGATGGCATCGAGCCAGAGCGTGCGGCTGTGCAGAACGAGCAGCGAACTCCCGATGCCGAGCAGGATCATGCCCTGCGAAATCTTGAAGATCGCGATCACCTTCAGATAACGCACCCGCCGCTGCGGACGCAGCATCTTTGGAATCGGCGCGGCGGTGCTCATTCCGATACGTCTCGCAGAAGCGCCCGCGATCTCAAGCCGCCAGGCTTTGCCGGGAGCAAATTTCGAGCTTGTTCCCGCTCGGATCCTCGAAAAAGACCGCGTAGTAGCCGGGTGAATATTCCCGCCAGAGCGCCGGACCTTCCAGGTTCAACCCGCCCGCCTGCCTGACGACTCCGGCGAGGCGATCCACTTCCGTCCGGCTTTCCGCCCACAAGGCGATCCGGTTGTCGTTAGGCCGATGTTGCGGCTCCTCGCGCGAAACGATGCCGGCCATTTTCTACGGACTCGGGGCGCGCTCCTGCCGACGACTTACTTCATCGCCCTGATGCGTGCCATCATTCTGCGCAACCTTCTTCGAGTATGCGCCGTCGTTAGGCATTCTCTCCCTCATGGCGGTCCTGCTCTTCGTCGTTTGTTCCCTCCGCTTCCGAAAAAATCGGCTAGAGCGAGTTCAATAAAGGTGTAGCCGAATGAAGCACCGGCAGGTGCGAAAGAATGTAGCCCCGGGCGTGAGCCCGGGGTTTTCGATATTGATCGGACCCAGCCCCGGAGGGGCGGAAGGAGTGAGAGCGTTCTCTGTTGCCCCCGCCCGGGGCTAATGTCGGTCGCGCCTCCGGCGCTTCGAATCGGCTACAGGTTTGTTGAAAACGCACCCTGTGCTTGCGGTCAGGCCGGCTGCAGCCACAGGCTCGCGATGGTGAGATAAAAGAAGAGGGTGAGCAGATCCGCCAGCGCGAGGGTGAGCGGGCCGGCCGCGATCTTGGGATCGAGGCGCAGGGCGTGGAGGATGGAGGGAATGCTTAATCCCAGGAGACAGGCCATGACGAGCGAGCTCAGAATGCTCGCGCCAATGACCAGCGCCGGCCCGCCCGCCCCGAGCCAGAACCAGACAATCGCGCCGACGAGCAAACCGCAGGTTGCACCTAACAATAACGCGGTCAGCACTTCGCGGCGGAGCGTTTCCAGATACCAGCGCAACGTCGGCCGGCTCGACCGTAGCGCCTGAATCGTCACCGCCATCGACTGAATGCTGACGCTCTCTCCCAAGCCGAGCACGAGCGTGAGAAAAAAGGCGATGACCAGGCTTTGCGCGAGGGTGAGGGCAAACGCGCTCGCGAGGAGGGCGCAGGCCGTCCCGCTCCCGATGGTCGCGAGCAGCCAGGGAAAACGATAACGAAAGGCCTTGAGCGGCCCGACGCCGCGCACTTGCTCGACGTGGAAGCCGATCGTCTCGAACACATCCTCATGCTGCTCCCGCTCCGCGATGTCGAAGACCTCCTGCGTGAAAACGCCGATGTCGATCAGCCCGAGAATGCGACGCTCTTCGTCCACCACCGGGAAAGCAAAAAACTTGTGCAGGACGAAAAATTCGCACGCTTCCAGCAGGGTCGCGTTTTGCGGGATAGCGATGATGCGTTGAATCATCAGATCGCCAATCCGCTGCTCGAGCGTCGCGGTGAGCAGGCGTCGCGTGGGCAACACGCCAACCAGCCGCTTCTCTTGATCGACGACGTAAAAGTATACGATCTTCTCGCCGAGTCCTTTCTCCCGGATGGCGTCGAGCGCCTCGCGCGCTGTCATCGACACGAGCAGTTCCGCGAAATCCTTACGGATAAATTCGCTCACCGGCTGGTCGAGATGTTGCGAAGCTGCGTTCACCGGCGGGACCATAACCGGATACGCATCCTCTTTCGAGATGCGAAGTGATTCGCGCTTGCCTAACGGGCACCCACCCTGCACGCTGGCGCCAATGACGCGCCGAATAAAACGAATCGCGCCGCTTCAAGCGGGCAAAATGCTCGCCGTCGTTTATGGCTGCATGGGTTTGATCTTCCTTCCCTTCTTCGCCCTCGCCGGAGTGCTCGGCGCCTTCGCCCAACATGCCCACTCGAGTCAGGCCGCGCCGGCCGCATTGGTCGGCGGTCTTATGATCGGAATGGGAGTCTTCATGCCCATCATCTACGGCGTGATGGGATTCATTTTCGGCGTGATCGGCGCGGCGCTCTACAATTTGGTCGCCCGCTGGATTGGCGGCATCGAGGTCGAGGTGGAATAAGGCGCCCGCTTCGGTCGTTTCGAGAACATGTTCCCAGCCCGGGGCAATGCTCGCCGTGTTTGGTGGGTAGCGCACGCGAAACGCATGCGCTACTCAGGCCACCGCGGCGAACTTAGAATGTTGTTCACCTCGAAACCGGGATTCGTCGAACTTGATGTTCCAGGCGCCGCGCGCGACGATCGTTGGTCGCGACTGGTTTGCACGGTGTGTTAGTCTGGCAGCGCTCTCTTCTTTTCAGATGGAAATCACTACTTCTTCCGGCTCTTCCGCTTCGCCTTTCCCACCCGGGTTTCACTTCCACCCCTTCCGCTTCCTGCTCGGCCTAATCGGCTTTATCGGAATTCTGGTGACGTTCGTTTCGCTCCTCTTCGGGTTCACTTCCATCCCGACCAATTCGGTCGGCGTGAAACTGCGCTTCGGCGCTTATCACAGCACGGAGGGGCCGGGCCTTGCCTATGCCATCCCGTATGTGGACGAGATAAAAATCGTGCCGACGCAGCGCTTGCTGAAACTTGAGTTCGGTTTCACCACGCCGGGATCGTTGAACGAATTTCAAGGCGACCAGCAGGCCGAGGACACCGAGACGATGATTACGGGTGATCTTAATACCGCGCTCGTCCCCTGGGTCGTGCAATACCGGATCACGGACCCGAAGCAGTATCTTTTCGGCGCGCGCGAGCCGGAGCAGACTTTGCGCGATCTTTCCGAGAGCGTGATGCGGGAAGTGATCGGCGACCGCACCGTCGATGAAGTCCTGACCATCGGCCGGCACGATATCGAGACGGCGTCGCTCGGCCGACTGGCGAAGTTATCGTCCGAATATGGGCTCGGCCTGCAGATCCAGCAGGTGCAGCTCGCCACGGTGCGTCCGCCGCCGGCGGTGCAGGCGGCCTTTAATGAAGTGAACCAGGCGCAGCAGGAAAAACAGACCGCGATCAACCAGGCGTGGGCGATTTACAACGACGCCGTCCCGAATGCCCGCGGCCAGGCGAAGGAACGTGAGAAGCAGGCCGAGGCCTACGCCTTTCGGCGCGTCAACGGCGCCAAGGGCGATACGGAAAAGTTTTCCCTCCTTCTGACCGAATACGCCAAGGCGCCGGAGATCACGCGCCAGCGACTTTATCTCGAAACGATGGAATCCATTCTGCCCGCGCTCGAGCGCAAGGTGATCGTGGACGACAGCATCAAAGGCGTGCTCCAAACCCTGCCACTCCTGCAATCCGCACCTGCCGCCGCCACCCCGGCGCCCCAACCGTGATGAATGCTTTCGTGCTCGTCCGCCTCCTCGTCCTCGTGCTCTCATCAACGGAAAATCGAGGACGAGCACGAAGCAAGAAATGAGTTGTAACCAATCCTAACGAACCATGGCCACGATCTATCGCCCACAATTCTCGACCCGCTTCGTCGGGTTCATGCAAAATCCCATCCTCTCAATCGTTGGGCTGATCTTCCTCCTCACCGCGCTGAAATGGGGCGCGCTTCTCTTCGTCGTGCCCCAATACGAAAGCGCGATCGTGACGCGCTTCGGCAAAGCGATTCGGACGGAAACGACACCCGGCTTGAAATTCAAAGTGCCTTTTATCGATTC
>JBDTCM010000346.1:0-3804 GCA_039923575.1 Chthoniobacterales bacterium | reverse complement strand
CGAGACCCAACCCCGCGACGAGCGAGGCCATGGCGATCGTTCCTTCACGTTTCGTTAGGCCGAGTGCCAGGACGACGAGCGCCGTCACCACGACGATCGCTTCGGGCGAGGCGAGCCGGAGAAGTTCGAGGTAGCTCATGGACATCCGTGATTCGTTAAGCCGTTAGATCGTTGAATCGGTCGAACGTCGGAATTTCATAGCGATGCGACGATTCATCGTTCATCTCGCGAGGAACCTCATCGTTTCAACTGCCGGCATGATTCGATCGAGCAAGAGCTTGGGATAAAGCCCGGCTCCAAGCGTGGCCGCGATGAGCAGACAGGTGCCCAGTTTTTCGGTGAAGCTAATCGGTTCGATGAGGGCCGATTGCCCGAGCGGTGCCTGCGGCAGGCGCGCGCGATCGTCGCCGAAGAAAGATTTTTTCAAAGCGCGCAGGGTGAAAGCGGCGACCAGCACCATTCCAATTCCGGTGATCCCCACCGCGATCGGAAACGCTTTCCAGGCGCCGATCAGAATCGTGATTTCCGCGGCGAAACCGCTGAACCCAGGGATGCCCATCGAGGCCGCCGAGGCGATGACAAAGGCGAAGGCGACGAATGGCATCGTCCGACTCAAATGCATGCCGGCGAGATCATTCAGGTTGCGGGTGTGGGTGCGGCGATAAATCACGCCGGCGAGGGCGAAGAGAAGGGCGCCGATCACGCCGTGGGAAAACATTTGCAGGACCGCGCCCGAGACTCCGAGCACATTGGCCGTCGCCAGGCCGAGGAGAACAAAGCCCATGTGGCTCACGCTCGAATAACCGATGACGAATTTGAGATCGTTCTGGCGCAGCGCGACCGCGGCCGCGTAAACGATCCCGATGACGGCCAGGACGACGATCCATTTGCTCCAGAGTGCGAAGCCTAACGGAAAGAGATTGAGGGCAACGCGGAGCGCACCGTAAGCGCCGAGCTTCATCACGATCCCGGCCAGCAGCATCGAACCGGCCGTCGGCGCCGCGACGTGCCCGGTCGGCGCCCAGGTGTGCAGCGGCCAGATGCCACCGAGGACTGCGAAGCCGAGAAAGAGGACCGGAAACGCCCACGATTGCAGCGACGGCGCGAATTGAAAGTGCGCGAACTGGGTCAGATCGAGCGTCCCGGCGGTCACATAGGCGGCCAGGATTCCGATGAAAACGAGCACGCCGCCGAAGAAGGAGTAAAGCGTCAGCTTCATCGCGCCGTACTCCTTGTTGGTCGAACCCCAGATCGCGATCAGGAAATATTTCGGGACGATGACCAGCTCGTAGAAAGCAAAAAGGAGGAAGAGATCCGCGCTCAGAAAAACGCCGTAGGAACCGGCCACGACGAGGAGCAGCCAGAAATAGAATTCGTTAGGCCGCTCCTCCAGGTGCCAGGAAAAAAGAACCGCGCAGACCGCGGTCAATCCCGTGACCAGCGCCATCGTCAGGCTGATGCCGTCGACCGCGAGGTGATAATTCATCCCCAGCGCCGGCACCCACGGCGTTTGCACGATCGTCGTGAAATCGGCGAAATCAGTGCCTTTGGCGAAGAACGCCGCCAGGCTGATCGCAAATCCAGCCGCGGCGGTGGCGAGCGCGAGCCAGCGCGCCAGGATGCGCGGTAGAAGAAGCACCAGCACTGCGCCCGCGAAAGTGAGATAAATCGTCCAGGCCATCATCTTGGGGAGCGCACGCGACTCGCGTGCACTTTTCGGCGACTCGCCGAAAAGCGTCTTTGGATCAGAGGGCCGGGATCGAGAATTCTACGATGGAGACCAAGTCCGCGATGGCGGGGTCGCCATCGCCAGCACGCGAGTCGCGTGCGCTCCCCAGAACGGTCGCGGCGGAGCGCGCTGGAACAAATGGCCACGCCCTGTTCGGTGAAGGCGTAGGGGAGGTAGCGCTTGCCACGGTGTTTTCGTGAACTCATCACAAATTGTGATGAGTTCGTTTCCCGATCTTTCGAATTCTCATCGGCCAGCGGTATCTCAGTTTGTGATACCCTTTTCGCCTCGTTAGCGGAGAGTTGAAACATGAAGTCAGCCGGAAACCGGGCAACGTTCCGTTTGACCGCTTGATTCAAGGCACGGGCTTCAACTCCGTAAAGCGCAGCGAGATCGTAATCGAGCATCACCTTCGGGCCGCGCAGGAAATGAATCGGTTGCGCGATTTGGGCGACAGGAACGATCTCTTTTTTCATTACTTGGATTAGCCTAACAATCGCGCCATCTGCACGACGGTGGAGTTAAATATGTTGAGGACAAACTGCGGAAAGATGCCGACCGCGAACATGAGGAGCGTGACCGGAACGACGACCCACTTCTCGCCCAGGCGCAGATCTGGAAAGGCGCGGCAACTTTCCGCGAGCGGTCCGCTGAAGAGAAGTTGCATCGCGCGCAGGAAAACAATCGCGGTGATGAGGAGTCCGAGGACGGCGAGCGCGGTGTAGCCGGCGGCGAGCGCGAAGGAGCCTTTGAAGATCAGGAATTCGCCGACGAACCCATTCAGGCCAGGTAAGCCTAACGATGAGAACATGGCCACGCTCATCCAGCCGCAGAGCAACGGGGTGCGCTGCATCAGTCCGCCAAAATCGTTCAGCCCGCGCGCGCCGCGCCGTTCTTCGAGCAGTCCGACAAAATAGAAGAGCGCCGACGCGGTCAGGCCATGGTTGAAAATTTGCAGAAAGACTCCGCTCAACGCGGCCTGAGTTTCGACCAGCGGCCCGCTCCAGGTCGCGGTGATGGCGAAGAGGCCGAGCATGCAGTAGCCGAGATGGTTGATCGAGAGGTAGGCGACCATCCGTTTCAAGTCGGATTGCGCCCACGCGGCGAAGGAGGCGAAAACGATTGAACAAACGGCCAGACCGAGCAGCCACGGCCCCATCATCCGGGTCTCGTTAGGGAAAAGCGGCAGGAGGAGACGGATGAAGCCGTAAACGCCCATTTTCGAAAGGATCCCGGTCAGGACCATGGAGACCCCGGTCGGCGCCGCTTCGTAGGCGTCGGGCAGCCAGGTGTGAAAGGGAAAGAGCGGCACCTTTACCGCCAGCCCGACAAAAATGCCGGCAAAGGCGAACCAGCGCAGATGCCCCGTGAGCAGCCCGCCTTTCCCGAGCGCGGCCAGTTCCGCAAAATCAAAGGTCCCCCTGACGAAATAAATGCCGAGAAAAGAGAGCAGCATCGCGACGCTGCCGAGGAAGGTGTAGAGGAAAAACTTGGTCGCCGCGCGATCGCGTTTTTCGCCGCCCCAGATTTTGATGAGGAGAAAAGCCGGGATCAGGCTCATCTCGTAGAAAAGAAACCAAAGGACGAAATTCTGGGCAGTGAAAGTGCCGTAGAGCGCCGCCTGCGTCACGAGCATGAGCGCGTAGTATCCGCGAGTCATGCGTCCGGCGAAAAAGGCGAAGGGAAAAACAAGCGACGTGAGCAGGACGAGAAGCAGACTCAATCCATCGATGCCCAAAAGCCCTTGCGCGCCAATCGCCGGGATCCAGATGTGGCGCTGCACCATCTGTAGACCAACTGCGTTCGGGTCAAAGTAGTACCAGACCGCTCCCGCCATCAGCGCGGTGATAAGACTACAGCCCAGCGCCGCGGCGCGCGCCAGCACCCGCGGCGTGACGCTGAGAAAGAGCGCGCCGAGAATCGGGATAAAAATCAGCCCGGTGATCAGGTGAGCCATGCGTAGAGCAGAAAGAGCGCGAGCATCCCGATGGCGATGGCGCTGAGGTAGGTCTGGACCTGGCCCGATTGCCAGCCGGACATCACCCGGCCCAGGCCGCGGGTGGCGCCGGTGGCGT
>JBDTCM010000345.1:0-5175 GCA_039923575.1 Chthoniobacterales bacterium | reverse complement strand
GCCCTCTACGGTCGCGATTTTTCCACAGCCAGTCGCATTTTGAAAACGCTGGACGAGGCCGGTTCCTTCACCCTCGGTTCAAACGACGAGATCCAAGTGCCGCGCGCTTTTTTCGAAGGCTGGGTTTCTCAATTGCAGGGAGACGCGGCTGCCGCGCGCGTTCATTTTCTCGCCGCGCGCAGCGAGCCGGAAAAATATGTTCAAGCGAATCCTGACTCGGGACTCGCGCTTTGTGCTCTTGGTGTCGTCGACGCTCAACTCGGCCGAAAGGAGGATGCGCTCCGGGAAGGTCGCCGCGCCCTGGAGATCACCCCCCTAACGAAAACCGCGCTCGAAGGCACGGATGTTCTTTACGGCTTCGCGCTTATTTGCACGTGGACCGGCGAACGCGACCTCGCGCTCGCGCAACTCGACAAGCTCGCAAAAATTCCGGCTGGCCCGGCCTACGGCGAACTGTGTCTCGACCCATCCTGGGATTCGCTGCGAGACGATCCGCGCTTCGAAAAAATCGTCAGCTCGCTCCCGCATAAGAAATAGGGGTTCGCGAGCCCCCCGATGAAACTCCTCCTTCTCTCGGTCGCGACCATCGCGGGCTTCGGGCTTTGGCCGAGTGCATCGCACGCTCAGGTTGCCTTGTCGGCACCAACCCCGACGCCGGTGCCGACCGCGGGAACAAATCGTCGTCGTCGGGACGAATCTTCCCGAGGCGGAAGAGACCGGGCCGAACCCGATCATCGCGATCGATCGCGAGCAAATCGACAAAGCAGGTGAGCGCACGGCAGCCGATTTCTTGCGCAACCTCACGGTCTCCGGACCCAACGGCCTGCCGACTTCCAACAACAACGCCGGATTCGCGCCCGGCGCGTCTTCGATCAACGCGCGAGGCAAGATCGTGGGCTTCTATTTTGACAGCAGCGGCAACGGTCACGGTTTTCTGCTGAGCAACGCTGCTTTTACGACCATCGATGCACCGGGAGCCATTTTCAACGTCGCGACCAAGATCAACGCGGAAGGCGAGATCGTGGGTCTCTATATTGACAGCAGCAGCAACGTTAATGGTTTTCTGCTGAGCAATGGCGCCTTTACAACCATCGATGTACCGGGAACCACTTTCACCGTCCTGACCGGGATCAATCCGCAAGGCGACATCGTCGGAGAATATCGTGACAGCAACAACGACATTCATACTTTTCTGCTGAGCAACGGTGTCTTTACCGACATCGAATTTCCGGGAGCCACTTTTACGGATTTGGAAGCGATCAACCCGCGAGGCGACATCGTAGGATTCTATGAAGACAGCAGCGGTAACACCCATGGTCTTCTACTGAGCAAGGGAGAATTTACCACCATCGATGTCCCGGGAGTCGCGCAGACGTATGGGGCCTTTGATATCAACCCGCGAGGCGAGATCGTGGGAGGTTATATTGACGGCAGCGGCAACGGTCACGGTTTTCTGCTGAGCAAGTAGCACGACGAACATCCTGTTAAAGGGCAAGAAAGATGGATTGGCGGTAAGTGTCTATATCAAGAACTAATGCGAACCCTGTTTAAACCGCGCTGCGGTTATGCCGCCAACACAGCTCGCCACTAGTTTCCTCCACAAACAGACGTTGAATGCCTTGCTCATAGGATTCATCAAACCGGAAGCAAAGATATCGCTCTGATCTTGAGGCGCCTTAGTCGTCTCATAATAGAAACAAAACGTTTCTTTTGAATGCGATGCTGAAAAGGTCGAGTCCTATCGTTTCGCGAGTTCCATCCTCTTTGGCCGCCGAATTCCCGCTCGTTGATTCGACGGATGGCCTCGCCGCAGCATTTGGCCGCGCAACGTTTTCCGGAACCTCGGCGCGGTTTTGTTGCATTACCTGGTGACGGTAAACAACAAAACAAGAAAAATGAAAAATCAAAACACTCATCACACATGCAAGACAACGTCGGTTTTCGTCGCGTTAGCGCTGACCTGCTTCGGGCTGGCCTCGGCGGCACAAGCCGGCACTCATCCATCGATCGTCGGTTTGTGGAGCGTCCACTACGTCAGCACCGAGGGCGGCCCGCCGTCGGACGCGACCGATCAATGGTACAGCGACGGCCTCGAATTTGAAGTCGCCGGCTTTGCTCCGGGCGCGGTCTGCCAGGGAACGTATAAACAAACAGGCGACGGAAAGATTCATCTCCATCATGTCGGCTACACCTTTGATGCGACCGGCGCGCCGAGCGGAAACTTCGTCGAGCCGCAAACCAACACAGTGTCGGCCGATGGCACGACCTACAGCGGCACCTACTCGGAGAACTTCTACGACGTGAACGGAAACCTCGTCTTTTCCGATGCCGGCACAGTGGCCGCGACCCTCATCACGCCGCGCGGTTAATTCGGCAGCATCCCCTCATGCAGGAGCTCCGGGTAAGAACCGGGGCTCCTGCGCGCTGCTGCCGCGATCGCCCCGCCAAGGGTGTAGCGCGAGCTTCCAGCTTGCGCCTTGCTCCACGGCTCTTCACCCAACCAGAACCCTGATTCCCTGGCCCAGTCCCGCAGGAGCCCCGGCGAAACCCGGGGCTCCTGGCGAGCAACGACAACTGCCGCACCACTCAGGAAGCGGAAATCATCGCGAGCACGGTCCCGCCGACGGATGACTTGGAGTCAGCCATCGTGGCCACTCTTTCGCCCGGCGCCTACACCGCGGTCGTTCAGGGTGCGAACGAAACCACTGGGGTCGCGCTGGTCGAAGTCTACGCCCTCGCGAGTCCGTGATGGCCAACGATCCTGAATAGTTCGGCGTGGACCGCCCTAAGATCGCGCGCTACTCCCGAATCCCGTTCTTTAATTCCCAGACCTTGAGCGCGGCCAGGAGGAGGGTTTTGGTGCGCGAGAGGGTCCCAACGGCAGGACGGACGACCTCGTTTTCTTCGCCGGGGGCCGTTTTGGGGCGACGCTTTGGCTTTTGCGACGTTCTGTTCTTCGGGCGAGGGCGGATGGCTGCCTCGCTCTTCTTGAGATGCCCGCTCGGATTCAACGGTGTCATAATTGGTCATCTGAAGTAGCAGCTTCCCTGCCAGACCTTTCTGCCCCTGGCGGACCGCCTCTTTATCGTCGGATGGAAAAGCGCTTGTGCCTCTGCATTTCTTCGGCGATTTCATGCGGTCATGGCGGATCGAAAACTTGGTTGTTTGAGCATTTTTTTGTTCGTGGCCCTTTGCGCCAGCGTGCTGGTCAATTTCGGCCTGGCGGTGACGGCCTTTCATCATTTCCAAGGGACTTCCGTCGATGAGGAATCGCGGCCGCGTTTTCGCGAGATGATCCTGGAACGCGGCACTCGCGGGAGCGACAACAAGATCGCGGTCATCACCCTGCGCGGCCTCATCAGCACCGGCGTGGCCGGCAATGTGGGCGACTCGATGGTCGATGATCTGCGCTGGCAACTCGAGCAGGCACGCAATGACGACGAGGTGCGGGCAGTCGTGCTGGAAGTCGATTCCCCGGGTGGCGAAGTGACCGCCTCGGACATGATTTACAACGCGGTCGTGAAGACGCGGGCGAAAAAACCGGTCGTCGTTTACATGGAATCGCTCGCCGCCTCGGGCGGTTACTATGTCTCCTGCGGCGGCAAGTATTTGATGGCGAACGAGACCAGCATCACCGGCAGCATCGGCGTCATCATTCAAACGTTTAATTACGAGCAGCTCTTCAACAAAATCGGACTCGCCTCGGTCGTGTTCAAAAGCGGGAAATTCAAGGACATGCTCAACGGCGCGCGGCCGATGACGCCGGAGGAGCGCGATTACGTGCAGAGCTTCGTCATGAAGACCTACGAAAAATTTCTCGGCATCGTGGCGAAGGAGCGCAATCTGCCGGCGGACACGCTGCGCAACGGCATCGCCGACGGGCGCATTCTTTCCGGACGGGACGCGCTCGACAACAAACTGATCGACGGCCTCGGCCAGATCGAGGATGCGTTCGCGAAAGCGAGGGAGCTGGGCCACGCGCCCGATGCGAAGATCGTCAAGTACGGACCGCCTTTCAATTTCGGCCGCTTTTTCCGGCTCCTGACCAAGAGCGGCGATACCAAGATCGAGCTCTCACTGCCGGGCCAATTGTCGCCGCAATTGCAGAGCGGCCGCGCGTATTTTCTGCCGAGTTTCTACGCTCCATAACAACGCGGCCGTGAGATGACCGACAGCCTGATCAACACGCTGCTCGTGGTCGTGGGGTTGTATGTTTACCTCTCGCTTTACCGCCAGGTGACGGTGCGGGGAGATGGCGCGGCGGCGTTAGGCGAAAGACAGCTCGGTCTCCCCGAGGCGATCGCGGCGGGACTGCTGATCGGCTGGTTTGCGCTCAATGTCGTGGCCGCCTCCAAGGTGCAGCATGCGGCTTTTCAGACGCGCGATCTTCTTCTCACCGGCGGTTTTTCCATCGCCGTCATCTCGGCCCTGACCGCGCTTCTGCAGCTGCGCGGCTTCAGCGTCTTGTCGTTAG
Organism: Chthoniobacterales bacterium; assembly: GCA_039923575.1. Lineage (GTDB taxonomy): Bacteria > Verrucomicrobiota > Verrucomicrobiia > Chthoniobacterales > UBA10450 > Palsa-1392. The sequence goes on along the minus strand of JBDTCM010000345.1, from coordinate 701 downwards.
GCGGATTTTCCCGCCTTGGTTTTGGGAGGATCGTCAGCACCGCGGCGGTCCTGCTTTTCGCGGCTTATCCGCTCCTCTTCGCGGCCGACGGCATTTCGCGCTGGGTGCTCGGCGAAGGGGCCGGCCGGCAGCAGATCGTGGAAATGTTCACTGGCTCGCAGACCCTCCAGCAGCGGGTCCTGATCATCGTGCTCGCGATTACGATTGCCCCCTTCGCGGAGGAATTTATTTTCCGGTTTTTTCTTTATGGCGTGCTGAAACGTTATCTCGGCCGTGGGCCGGGTCTGTTTCTGAACGCGCTCCTCTTCGGAGCGGTCCATGTCCATCTGCCCAGTCTGGGGCCGCTCTTTGTGCTCGGCGCTTGTTTCACTCTTGCCTACGAATGGAGCGGCTCGATTCTCGTCTCCATGACGATGCATGCGCTCTTCAATTTCCTTTCCCTGAGCGCGCTCGCTTTCCCCAACCTGCTCCCGCAATGAAACTGCGCGAGTCCGCCAGAGGACGGATTCGCTGCGGCGAACTGGGCGAGGACCGGCTGATCGCGCGTTTGGTAGCGCATTTGCAAACCCGGCCCGATGTCATCGCCGGGCCCGGTGACGACTGCGCGGTCGTGGCGGCCCCGGGTGGAAAGCAGCTGCTTCTCTTGAAAACGGATTGCGTGGTCGAGGGCGTTCATTTTTTGCCTAACGAAAAGCCATCCG
>JBDTCM010000344.1:0-3413 GCA_039923575.1 Chthoniobacterales bacterium | reverse complement strand
CACCATGCTACTCGCCCGCGCCAGCGCACGTGAAAGAGAGATGGCCATTCGCGTCGCGGTCGGCGCGAGCCGGGTGCGTCTGCTCCGTCAGAGCCTGACCGAAAGTGTGGTGCTGTCGATTTTCGGCGCGGGTGCCGGCACTGTCCTCGCCATTTGGGCGATCGACCTCGTCAAATCCATCGGCACCCAAACCATTCCGCGACTGAGCGAGGTGCAGATTGATTCGACCGTTCTGCTCGTCACCCTCCTCGTCGCCATCGGCACCGGCCTCATCTTCGGCATCGTTCCCGGGCTCGCCAGTAGCAAACTCGATCTCACGGAATCATTGAAGGAAGGCGGTCGCGGTTCCACTTCCGGGCGCCGCCACAACCGGTTGCGCAATGCGCTCGTCATCGGCGAAGTCGCCCTCGCTCTCGTCCTCCTCACCGGCGCCGGCCTCCTCCTCAAGAGTTTCGTCAGGCTGCAAAACGTCAACCCGGGCTTCAACCCCAAAAACGTTCTGACCGCGGAGATCTCCCTCCCCGCGCTCCGTTATCCCGATAACCAATCCCAGGTCAATTTCTTCTCCGAGCTGACCCGCCGGATCGAGCGCCTGCCAGGTGTCAAGCAAACCGGCCTAACGATCATCTTGCCGATGAGCGGGATGAACAGTGATTCCTCTTTCCGGATTGAAGGCCGCCCGAGCGACGACGCGCACCCCATGCCCGACGAGGAGATCCGACTCGTTTCGGCCGATTACTTCCGCACCCTTGAGATCCCCTTGTTGAAGGGCCGGTTCTTCAACGCCGGCGACAAACTCGATGCGCCGCCGGTCGTCCTCATCAATCAGGCGCTCGCGCAGCGTTACTGGCCTAACGAGGAGCCAATCGGGAAACGAATTCGCCTTCCGCAGTCGGAGAAACCGGTCTGGGCCACGATCATCGGCATCGTCGGCGATTTGCATCATCGCGGGCTCGATCAACCGGTAAAACCGGAATTTTACGTCGCGCTTTCCCAGTTCCCCTATAGCGCGGCCATCCTTGCCGTGCGCAGCACGCAGGATCCGATCAGCCTGACGAGCGCGATTCGGCGCGAAGTGCAGTCGATTGATCCCGCCCAGCCGATCGCACACGTGCGCACCCTCGAGCAGGTCATCGCGGACTCGGTCGCGCCGCGCAAACTTTCGGTCGTCCTCCTCGCCGCCTTTGCCGCCATCGCCCTCGTCCTCGCCTCCGTCGGCATCTACGGCGTGATGTCCTTCCTCGTCGTGCAACGCACCCACGAGATCGGCGTCCGCATGGCACTTGGCGCGCAGCGGTCCGACGTTTTTCGGCTCGTCATCTCACACGCCGGGATCCTCATCGGCGCCGGCACGCTGCTGGGTCTGATCGTCGCTCTTCTCATTACCTCGGCGCTCCGTTCCGCTCTTTACGAAGTGAGCGCGCTCGATCTACCGACCTTCCTTTTCGTCACCCTCGCTCTGGCCCTCGTCGCTTTCGTCGCCAGCTACATCCCCGCCCGCCGCGCCACCCGCGCCGATCCCATGATTGCGCTGGGCCACGTCCAATGAGCACCCTGGGCCAAGACATTCGCTACGCCTTGCGCATGCTCGCGAAGAGTCCGGGCTTCACCGCTGTCGCGATCGTGTCGCTCGCCCTCGGGATCGGCGCCAACACCGCCATCTTCAGTCTGGTGAACGGCGTTCTCCTCGGTCCACTCCCGTTTCCGAACGCGGAACGCATCATTTACTTCGAAGGCAAAAATCCTGCGGCGGGCATTACCACAGAGAGCAACATCTCGTTTCTCGACTTTACTGATTGGTCGCAACAAACCGATCTATTCGCGAGCACCGCCGCCTACTGGACCGGGAATGCCAACTTTGGCGCGGACGGGGCGGAGCCGGAACGCGTGCCGCGCGCCGGTGTGACGACCGGGTTCTTCCCCGTGCTCGGTGTCCAGCCTGTTCTTGGGCGAACATTCGTTCCCGAAGACGACAAAGGATGGCCGCAAACCGTCGCGATCATCAGCCACGGCTTGTGGAAACGTCGCTTCGGTTCCGATCCGAACATCATCGGAAAACAAGTTCAGATCAGCGGAAATTCGATGACCATCGTTGGGGTAATGGCGCCGGGCTTCGACTATCCGGAGCAAACTCAGGTTTGGGTGCCAAGCGCGGTCAATCTCTCGCAGGAACCGCGCGATAACCGCGTGTGGTCGGCGATCGCGCGGCTGAATACCGGTATCGATCTACAGCAGGCGCAAACTCGTCTCAGCGCCATCAACGCGCAGCTCGACAAGCAGTTTCACGAGACGAACAAAGGTTGGGACGTGTTTCTTTCGACGCTCCACGAACGGCTCGTTCGGGAGGTAAAACCGTCCCTCCTCGCGCTCCTTGGCGCCGTCGGATTCGTGCTGCTTATTGCCTGCGCCAACGTAGCCAATCTCCTCCTCGCCCGCGGCGCCGCGCGGCAAAAGGAAATTGCGATCCGGGCCGCGATGGGCGCGAGCCGCACGCGCGTTCTGCGTCAGATGCTGACGGAGAGCATTCTGCTCTCAGCGATCGGCGGAATCGCGGGACTCGTCCTCAGCATCTGGTTAACCGATCCGCTGACGTCGATGTTGCCCGAAGGCGCACCGCGGCTCGAACAGATCGGGATTGATTATCGCGTCCTGACGTTCGCTCTCGGCGTCTCGGCGCTTACCGGCATTCTCTCCGGCATCGTCCCCGCGCTCCAAGCCTCGAAGCTCGACGTCACCAGCGCATTAAAAGAAGGCGGGCGCAGCGGCGAAGGACATCGCCGGACCAGCGCGCGCAGCCTGCTGTTAATTGGTGAGGTCGCCCTCTCGCTGATGCTGCTGGTCGGCGCTGGATTGCTCATCAAGAGCTTCCTCCGTCTTCAGGAGGTGCGGCCCGGCTTCAATGCGCACAACGTCCTCATCGCCGACCTTTCGTTGCAGGGTGCGAAATACAAAGATGATCAGCAGTGCGTGGAATTTTTCCGACAACTGACAGAACGGCTGGAAGCGGTGCCCGGCGTGCAGGCGGCGGGAGGCAGCGTCAATCTTCCGCTCAACGCGAGTGGTTATGGGATTGGACGCGGGTTTATTCCGGAAGGCCGGCCGCTCACGGTGGACGAGGCGAAGAACGCGATGTTCTCCACCATCACGGGCGATTATTTTCGCGCGCTCCAAATTCCGTTGCTTTCCGGACGCACCTTCGAACCTCGCGACAATGCTGACGGACCGAAGGTGGTAATCATCAACGAAACCGCCGCGAAGCGTTACTTCGGTTCGCCCACAGCCGCGATCGGCAAACGCCTCAGTATCTGGTCTGCATTTCGAGGGCGTCGCCGCGACGAAGAATTCATGCGCGAAATCGTCGGGGTGGTCGGGGACACGAAGACCGGTTCACTTACCGGCGAGGGCGGCGCGCA
>JBDTCM010000343.1:0-3502 GCA_039923575.1 Chthoniobacterales bacterium | reverse complement strand
ATCCGTGTTGCCGCCGGTGTTGAGCTGGTAGGTGCGCTCCACCTTAACCCCGCGCTTGCGAAAGAGATCGACCAGCGTGCGATGGAGAATGGTCGCGCCGAGTTGCGCTTTGATGTCGTCGCCGATGAGCGGGAGGCCTTTTTCCTCGAAACGTTTCACCCATGCCGGGTCGCTGGCGATGAAGACCGGGATGTTGTTGACGAACGCCAGCCCGGCTTCGAGCGCGCAGGCCGCGTAGAAGCGCGTCGCCTCTTCCGAGCCCACCGGCAGATAATTCATCATGATCTCCGCGCCCGATTCGCGCATCTCCTCGATGATCTCCTCGCGGGTCGATTCTTTCTTTAGCGGTTGAAAGGTGCGCAGCGGATCGTGCTCGCTCATGTGCGCCGGGTAACCATCGAAAACGCATCCCATCTTGACGATCGCGCCCGTCGTTGGCACGTCCGCGCAGAAAATTTTCGTGCAGTTGGGCGGGGCGAAAATCGCCTGGTTGATGTCGAGACCCACTTTGCGCCGATCGATGTCGAAGGCCGCGACCACCGCGATGTCGTTAGGGCGATACGATCCGATCACACTGTGCATCAGTCCGACCGCGGCGCCATTGGTCGGGACGTCGTGGTAGAAGCTAATTCCCTGGACGAGTGAGCTGGCGCAGTTGCCCACTCCAACGATGGCGATTCGGATTTTACTCATTTTGGCTCTGGAAAGCGCTAGGGTGCCGCGTTTATCTGCGGGGATCAAGTCGCAAAGTGAAGAGAGGGTTTGCATTGAGAATTGGAGCAGGCCATTCCCTCTGCCGCGCCTGTCGTCGCGGAATTTTTAGTTGCGAAAGGAAGATCGGACAGAGAGAAAAGCGAATGCATCTGGGAGTTTGCATTTCATGCTCGGTTCTGGCGAGCACGATCGCGCTGGCTTTCGCCCAGACGCCTCATTATGCGATGGAGGACGCGATTCGCGTCGCGCAGGCGCATAATCCAGAGGTGGCCATCGCGCGCAAGAAAGTGGAGGCGGCGCGGGGTGGATTGGTCGAGGCGCGTTCCGGTTACCTGCCGGCAGTGGTCTCGAGCGGCCTCTACCGCCAGCGCGAACGGCAGGGCAACACGCAGCTGCGTCCCGAGGATTACAACGCCAATATTCGCGTCGTCGAATCCATCTACACCGGCGGCGCGACTACGAGCCGGAATGCGATTGCGCGTTTGAACCTGGAGAAAACAGAGGCCGACCTCGAAGCCGTTACGGCCCGGGTCACGATGGAAGTGAAGATCGCATTTTACGAATTGCTCCTCAATCGCGAGCGGATCCACGTGCACGAAGAAGGGGTCGCGGTCCTCGAGCAGGAATTGAAAACGCAGCGCGAGCGCTTCAGCGCCGGCACAGTGGGTGAACTGAACGTTCGGCGCGCCGAGGTCTCTCTCGCGAATGAGAAGCCGGAGTTGATCCAGGCGCAGACCGATTTGCAGAACTCCTTCCTCCAACTCGGCGAATTGTTAGGCGTGGCCTCTTCCTCCTCGCCGCCTTTCTCCGTCGCCGGCGAGCTGGTCTACGAAGCGCGTCTCCCGAATCTGAACGAATGCCTGGCTCGCGCCAGCGTCTCCCGCCCGGAAATCAAGGCGGCCGACGCTGACATTGCGATCGAAGAGCAGCAACTCCAGCTCGACCGGAGCGCGACCCGTCCGAAAGTGGAAGTCTTCAGCGGCTACGAAGCCTACAACGAGCGCGATCCCACGCTCGGTCGCGAATTTAATCACGGCTATATCATTGGCCTGAATGGTTCCTGGGCGCTGTTCGACGGCTTCGCCACCCGCGGCCGGATGCAGGCCACCCGGGCCCGGCGCGATGCCGCCCTCCGGGCGGGCGAAGCGCTCCGCCGCACGATCGCATCCGAAGTGCGCAGTGCCTTTCTCGATCTCGAGCAGGCCGACCGCGTCCTCGAGTCGGAAACGAAGAGTGTCCAAATCGCGGATGAATCGCTCCAGATCGCGAAAGGAAATCTCGCCGCCGGCCTCGGCACGCAGCTCGACGTCCTCCTCGCCGCCTCCGATCTCACCCGCACGCGGAGCACCCGCTTGAGCGCGACTTATCTGCACAACACGGCGCTCGCCCGGCTCGATCGCGCCTGCGGGGGCGAAGCGCCATCGTTAGGCGGGGAAGCGCAGCTTCTTTTCCTGACGCGGCCGCCGTCAAAGTTAGGCGAACGGAAATGAAAATCGTCCTTGTTCTCGCGCTCGTGCTCGGCGGTAGCATCCAGCCGCTGACCGCGGTCACGCTCGACGAGGTCCTCGCGCAAACCCTGGAAAAAAATCCCCGTATCCTGGAGGCAAAGACGGGACTGGAAGCGGCGGCCGGCGAACGGTTGATCCTGCGCTCGGTCGCTTTGCCCAAGGGTGTGGTCGGCGGCCTGGCCGGCGCGCAGGGCGGTCGGCGCTCGCGTACCTCCTCGACGCAGCCGTTTGCCTTCGCTTACGGTTCATTTCGGCAGCCGATTTTTCACACCGGGAATCCCGCTTCCTTCCGCCGCGGCGATCTCTCTCTCCTCATCGCGGAGCAGCAGTTGAACGTGGCCGTGATGGAAGAATTGCACAAAGCGCGGCTCGCCTTCTACCGTGCGCTCTACAATCGCTCCCTCGAGTCGTTAGGCCGGGCGCAGCGCGAACGGCTGGAAGAAAACATCGCCGGGGAGAAGGCGCGCTACGAAGCCGGGCAAAGCGACCGCGGCGCCTTCACCGCCGCCACTCTCCAGGCGCGCGAGCTCAACCCGAGAATCGAGAGCGCGCGAAATGCGTCCGGTGCCGCCAGCCTGCAATCGGCGGAGTCGATGGGCGGCGCGCTCGGCCGCGGCGCGACGCTGCCCGCGCCCGAGGGAAGTCTGGATTTCCAACCAGTGGAGCTGCATTGGCGGGACGAAATCGAGGCCGCTTTGCAGCGCCGAGTTGACCTGAAACTGGCGCGGTTGCTGGTGCGCGCGGCGGACGAAGATCAGCGCATTATCGAGGCCGGCTACTTTCCAGCGCTCGACGCCATCGCCTCCGGCGAAGCCATTCCGGTCTCGGGAATTCATCGCGATAGCGGGGGTTCGCCGCAGTCGAGCGATGACACCGTCGCCTCCGAGGTGCGCGGCGGCGCGGCCTACACCTGGCGGGTCATCGATAACGGGGAAGTGGGCGGCGCGGTGGCGCGTCAGCGCGCCGCGCGCGAGACGAACGAACTGCAACTGCAAAAACTGGAAGCGAACGTCCCGCGGGAGCTGGAGCGGTTGCAAAACAACCTGACCGCGATCGCGGCGCGCTACCGGTCGCTCGCCCAGGCGGCGGATGTGGCCGAGCGCAACGTCGCTTCCGTGCAGGAAAATCGAGCAAATGGCCTCGCGTCGATTCTCGATTTTCGAACCGCCGAGAGTAGTCTGCTGGTCAATCGCCGGGGCATTCTGACCGCGATCTTCGAGCAAGAGATTACGCTGGCTGAGTGGGACCGTGCGACCGGCCGCTACTTTCAGTTTTCCGAT
>JBDTCM010000342.1:0-12785 GCA_039923575.1 Chthoniobacterales bacterium | reverse complement strand
GTACAACGTCAGCAGGCTCCCGTGCAAGGGCACCTGAAACCACCAGGCGACGAGCACGATGATTAGAGTCGCCTCAAAAAAGCCGATGATGAATCCCGGCAGCGCTTTGCCAATGAGGATTTCCACGGGACGAAACGGCGTGACCAGCAACTGATCGAACGTGCCTTGCTCGCGTTCGCGGGCAACCGAAAGCGCCGTCACCAGCGTCGTGACCACCAGCGTCAGCAATCCCACGATGCCGGGCACGATAAACCAGCGGCTGACCAGATTGGGATTGAACCAGGCTCGTGTTTCCAGATGGGCCAGCGCTGCGGCGCCGCCTGTGCGCGCAAGCCAATCCTGATTGAAGGAAGCGATGATCGTGTTGACATAGCTGAGAAGAATGGCCGCCGTGTTGGAGTTGCGTCCGTCGATCATCACCTGCACGGGACCGGATCCACCGGTCAGCAGTTCGCGGCTGAACTGAGGGCTGATGTGCAGGACGAGGAGCACTTTTCTGGCATCCACCAGCGGCGCGATTTCTTCCGCATGCGAGATCACTGCGACTTGCCGGAAGTTGGGCGAGCCATCAAACCGCGCGACCAGATCTCGCGACGCCTGGCTGTGATCCTCATCATAAACAGCCAGCGGGATACGATTCAGATCGAAGGTGGCGGCGTAGCCGAAGACGAGCAATTGGAGGATCGGCGGCACGAAGACGACGATTCGGCTCCGCTTGTCCTTGAGCAGGGCCAGGAACTCTTTCGTCATCAATGCCCGGATTCGTTTCAGCATGGCGGTGGCCTATTCCAGGCGTTTTCGGAGTTTGCGGCGGCTCATGCCAAGGAAGAATGCCGCCATCAGCGCCAGGGCGAGCGCGTTCGGCAGAAGGACCGACCAGACGTTGCCGGCGAGAAATAGCGTTTGCAAAATCGCCACGAAATAGCGGGCGGCGATAAGGTGAGTAATCACCTGCACCACGCCCGGCATGCTTCCGATGTCGAAGATGAATCCGGAGAGGATGAAGGCCGGCAGAAACGTCGCGATGATCGCAACCTGACCGGCTACGAACTGGTTCTTCGTCACCGTGGAAATGAGCAAACCCATCCCGAGCGCCGCCAACAGAAAGAGTGAGGAAGCAGCAAAGAGCAGCAACAGCGAACCGCGCAAAGGCACGCCAAACAACCACACCCCCATCGCCACCGACAACGCCATGCCGCCGGTGCCGAGCGCGAAGTAGGGCAGCAATTTGCCGATCAACACTTCGCGCATCGTCACCGGCGTCACCATTAACGCCTCCATCGTACCGCGTTCCCATTCGCGCGCCATCACCAGCGCCGTCAGTAACGCGCCGATCAATGTCATGATGATCGCGATCAGGCCCGGGACGAGAAAGTTGCGGCTGCGCAACTCACTGTTGAACCAAACCCGTTGCTCGACCTGCAACGGCGCGTTCATGGTCTGTCCGCGCGCGAGGGCCTGCTGTCCGAGCCAGCGTTGCCACACGCCCTGGACGTAACCGAGAATAAGTCGCCCGGTGTTGGCGTCCACGCCGTTAACGATTACTTGCACCGGCGCGCCGCCGGGCTGGCGCAGTTGTCGCGCAAAATCTGATCGCAGGTGCACGATGGCATCCACTCGGCCGGCCCTGAGCGCCGCTTCCGCCTCGTGCAGGTTGCGCATGAAGACCGGCGAGAAGTAGAGCGACTGTTCGAACCCTCCGGTGAAACTGGCGGTGTCGCCGCTCGGTTGCTCAACGACCAAAGCAATCGGCACATGCTCCGCGTCGAGCGAAACGCCATAGCCAAAGATCAGCAGCAACACGACCGGGAGGAGAAACGCAATCGCGATACTGCTCGGGTCGCGCAGGATCTGGAGGAATTCCTTGCGCAGCAATCCGCGCAGCCGCATTCGACTGCCGCCGCGTGACGGTTGTTCCGGTTGGGCATTCATTGCGTTTGTTCCTTGCCTTCAATCAGCGCGATAAACGCTTCCTCCATTGTCGGCTCCGGTAGCTCGGCCGTCTGTTCACGTTGTTTGATTTCTTCCGGTGTGCCGAGGGCGAGGATTTCGCCGTCGGCCATGATCGCGAGCCGATCGCAATACTCGGCTTCCTCCATGAAATGCGTCGTCACCATCACGGTGACGCGTTGCTCGGCCAGCGCGTTGATCCGTCGCCAGAATTCGCGCCGGCCCAACGGATCGACCCCGGAAGTCGGTTCATCGAGAAATAAAATTTCCGGCTCATGCATGAGCGCGCAAGCCATGGCCAGCCGTTGCTTGTGGCCTAACGGAAGATCGAGACTGGTGGCATCGGCCATCGGGGTGAGCTCGAATTGAGTCAGCGCCCAATCCATCCGTTCGCGCTGGCGTTCGCCCGACAAATTGTAGGCGCTGCTGAAAAAGCGGAGGTTCTCGCCCACGCTGAGATTGCCGTAGAGCGCAAACTTCTGCGACATGTAACCCACCCGTGCCCGCGCGGTCGCGGCTGCGCGCCGCAGATCGAGACCGGCCACGCGCAAACGACCCTCGGTGGCCGGCAGCAAACCACACAACATCCGGAACATGGTTGATTTGCCCGCACCGTTGGCGCCGAGCAGACCAAACACTTCGCCGCGATTCACCTGAAAGGTCACGCCCTTGACTGCATAGAAATCGCCGAAGCGTCGTTTGACGTTTTCGACATCAATCACTGAGCCATCGCCGTTCAGCGAACGCGCCGGGCTCCGGCCCGGCGACATTGGCGATTTGGGAAGGACGCCGTCCGCGCGTCGCTTGCGCAGCATCGTCACAAAAGTGTCTTCAAGCCGTGGCGACACCGGCTTGATGAGGATGTCCTTTTGATTCGGCAATAATTTCCCGGGCTCAGGTTGCGCATCGCTCTCCATGACCAACCGGACGTGATCGCCTTGGATGAGTGCATCGACTACGCCCTCCGCGGTCGAAAGCGATTCCTGCAAAGCGCGCTTGTTGGCGCCGGGCGCCGTCACCGTGTAAGTCCGCCCGCGCGATTGGTCGCGAAACTTCTGCGGCGGGCCGTCGCCTAACACTTCACCGTCGTGCATCAGGATCACTTCATCGCAGCGTTCCGCTTCGTCGAGGTAGGCGGTGCTGAGCAGAACGGTCACGTCTTCCTCTTGGGCGAGTCGATAAACGATTTGCCAGAGTTCGCGGCGCGAGACGGGATCAACCCCAACGGTCGGCTCGTCGAGTAGCAATAATTCCGGCGCGCGCACCAGCGTGCAGGCCAGCCCGAGTTTTTGTTTCATCCCGCCAGATAACTTTCCCGCGAGGCGCGCGGTGAAGCGGGCCAGGCCGGTCATGCGCATCAATTCTTCGTAGCGTGCGGCACGATCGGTCAGCGGCACGCCCTGCAAATCGGCGTAAAGCTCGAGATTTTCCTGAACCGATAAGTCTTCATAGAGACCGAAGCGTTGCGGCATGTAACCAACCCGCGCCTGCACGGAGAGCGAATCGTGCGTGGCGTCGAAGCCCAATACCGTGATCTCTCCCTCGTTGGGCACGAACAGCCCAACGGCCATCCGCATCAGGGTGGTTTTGCCCGCGCCGTCGGGGCCAATCAATCCGGTGATGCGGCCGCGTCGCACCGAGAGGCTGACATCGCGGAGAGCCTGCACGGTGCGCCCGCCCGCGACGAACACTTTGCGCACGCCCCGCAACTCGAGCACGACCTCCGCCGCGCCTTCGACCGGCTGCGTTTTTCCAGAGGTCTCCATGCGCTCGTCTTTACTTTTGCGTTTGGTTCAACGGGATGGTGACGACGGCCGGCATGCCGAGACGCAACTCGCCCTCCGGATTGTGCATGAAGACACGCACCTGATAGACGAGCTTGGTGCGCACCTCAGCCGTCTCGACGGTCTTGGGAGTAAACTCCGCCGTGGGTGAAATGAAGCCGATCCAGCCGTCGTAGCGTTTATTGGGAAAACTATCGGTCTTCACCTCCGCCTTCATCCCCTCCCGGATCTTGCCGAGGTCCGTCTCCGACACATACGTGCGGACCCACAACGGATCATCGAGCGCGAGGGTGAACACGGGCTTCTGCGCCGAAGCCATATCACCCGATTCGAGGAGTCGATTCTGAATGACGCCATTGCTCGGCGCGTAAAGTTTGGCATTGGCCAGGTCTCGTTTGGCCAGTTCCAGCTGGGCTTCATCGGCTTTCAACGTGGCCTTGGCTACGGCGATGTTTTGCTTCGCTGCCGCCAGCGTGGCCGTGGCCACGTCGAATCCGGCCCGTGCATTGTCGAGGTCCTGGGGAGAGACGACGTTTTTCTCGCGCAGATCCTGAACGCGCTTAAAACTGAGCTCAGCGTTGACGAGATTGGCCTGCGCCACATTCATGTCCGCTTCGGCCTTGAGGACGGATTCGCGCTGCGCAGCGACGTTGGCTTCACTGCTCGCGACGGAAGCCTCAAACCGCCGGCTATCGAGGATCGCCAACTTCTGCCCCGCCTGCACGCGGTCGCCTTCCCTTACGAGCAACTCCGTGATTCGCTCGCTGTCATTGAAAGCCAGTTGCACCTGGCGAATATCGACATTGCCGTAAAGCACCAGTTCTTTGTCTGTGCCGGAACCGCGATGCGCGGACCAGAACCAAATCGCGCCCGCCACGATCAGAAGCGCGAGAACGGCAACGACAAAACGGAGATTGATTCGTCGCTTCATCACTCAGGTTATCAATGCTGCCCAGCCAATCAATCCGGCCAGCGCCACCAGCGTGACCGGGATGCCGAGGCGAGCGAATTCGCGGAAGGAAATGCGGACACCAAGGTCGCGCGCCTGCTGGACCACGATGATATTCGAGACGCCGCCGATGATGATGAGGCTGCCGCCAAAACTGTTGGCGAGGGCGAGAATGTAGGCTGTCGTCGGATCGGCCAGATTCACCACCTTCACCAACAGGATCACCGCCGCGGAGTTATTAATGAGGTTCGACAACGTGGCCGTAATCAACGCGAGCGTCGGCGCCGCGTTCAGGCTCAGGCCGGTGTGGGCCAGCCATTGCACCGCCGCGGTGCCGAAGCCGGCGGATTGAAACATGCCGGTCACGACGAACAATCCCATGAAGAGCAAAAGAATCGGCCAGTTGACCAGACCGAGCAGATCGTCAGTGCGGAACTTCGGGCTGGCGAGATGAATGCCGGCCGCGGCCAACGCGATGAATTCCTTCGGCAACGGCGTGAACAATAACCCGACCACGACGACGAGGATGACGAGCCCCTTGATGGTGTGAAGGCGATCGAAGGGATAACCGGCGCCGGCGGTTTCCTGCTCCACCGGAAGATCGGACCGCAGATTGTTCCGAGACAACATCCAAATGATTCCGTAGGCGCTGGCGAGCGCGAAAACGACCGGAAGAAAGCTCCAAAGCATGTAGCGACCGAAGTTCAGATGGGCGACGGCGCCGATCATCATGTCCTGCGGGTTACCGATGAGCGTGGCGGCCGCGCCGAGGTTGCTGGCGATCGCCAGCGCGATCAGGAACGGGACGGGATTGATTTTGCTGCGCAACAGCGCGCCGCCGACGATGGGCGTGAAGACGAAGCAGACAATATCGTTAGTCAAAAACGCCGAAAGCCCGGCCGTCACCGCCATCAGGACGAGGAGAAACCGGGCGGGATGACCGACACGTGCGGAGATACGGTTCGCCACCAGGTCGTAAAAGCCAGAAAGTCGGAGTTGCGCGGAGATGACGAAGAAGCCGAAGAGCAGGAGGATGGTCGGCCAGTTGATGTAGGAAATCGCCTGGTCCGTTTTGAGGCCAGCGAAGATCATCATCGCGATTGCTCCCAGCACGCCGATGCCGACGCGATTGAGTTTTAATCCCGGCACGCGTCCGATCGCGATCCCCAGATAGGTAAGGGCGAAGATCGCGAGGACCACGGGTCGCGTATTCGTCGCGAGGTCAGCAGCGGCGAGCAGTGGTGTCATGCGTTGTTTCTGGGTCCCGGGGATGATGCGTCTTGTTTGGGCGAGGCACTCAAAAACCGGCTCGGGAGAACTCTCGGAGCGTTTACGCGGGCAAGCATGAGAGGCGTTTCTCCACGATCGAGCGGACCTCGCTCGACGGCAGATCGGTTTGCCTCAGGCGCTGGCGGACGGTTTCCGGTTTCGCCAAACCGCGGCGGAAGAGGGCGGCAAGAAAACGAATATCCTTCTCGCGTCCGGCGACAAGTTTGCTGACGGCCAGATCGCTGCGGCGCGAATGAAGTGCTCAAGCTGCGACCGATTCACGCGCGTGAAACTCCCGGATGATCGCGAGGCGCTCGGCACGAGTGAGGATTCCGCAGAACGGGCTGGATTGGCGCAGGCGGGCCTCGCGTTCGTCGGAGGATGCGAGTGTCGCGAGGAGTTCCGGCATGGGGCCGTCGAGCAAACTCTGCCACTCGAGGAGGTCGGGCCTGGAACGGGCGCCGGCCGCTTGCAGCCAGCGAGAAATATTCGCGCGCGCCTTTTCGATCAAAGAGGGATTGGCGCGCAATTTTTCGATGATGAGCCGGTCGAAGGCGAGGCTGCGTTCGTCGATGAGCCGGTGGTCTTTCATGGCAGGCGCTGCTGACGGAGTATCAGTCGTTCTCGCACGGAGGTAAAGTCTGGACGGTGGACAAACGGAACGTTCGTTCTGGCTTCATCCGGGGCCAGGTCGCGCGCCTTAGGCGATGGCAGCAGTGGTATCATGCGTCGACCGGAAGGAAGTCTTCATTTCTCACCGCTGCCAAAGAATCTGACTCGCTTCCAGCGGGACGCTAACGTTTGGGAAATGAGGCAATATCCGCGGCGTGTAATCCGTCGCGGGACGGGTAGCGGGTACGCTCCCGCGGTAAACATGACTCTTTGCTGAGTTCGCCGGTTGCGAGGCGCGCAACATTTCCTGCCGGGTCGCACCGCTACCGTCGCGCCCGTCGGCATAGAGCTCGATTCGGACGGCGGCTGGATCGATTTCACCGAGGAAGACCTGCGCTTCAAAAACGTGCTGCTTGTCGATCGTCTCGATCTTCACTTCGCCGAAGCGTAGACCCGGCCATTTCTTTTCGAGGTCCTGTCGCCAATTGACGATTTGCGTTCCGATCGCGCCTTTGTTGGCCAACCGTTCGCCGCAGGTGGCCGCTGCGCGCAGGTAATACTTTTCAACGTATTCGCGCACCGTTCGGTTCGCCGAAAATTGCGGAGTTAGCCGCGCCATGCTTTCGCGCATCCGCGCGACCCAGGCCGCCGGAACGCCGTTCGCATCGCGGGTGTAGAACTCCGGGATGACCTGTTCTTCGAGCAAGGTGTAGAGCGATTGCGCGTCGGCCGCGTCCCAGGCAGGATCGTCTCCATGTTCCTGGCCATCCCCCAGGGCCCATCCGACTTCCGGGGTGTAAGCTTCGGACCACCAGCCGTCGAGTTCGGAGAGATTGAGCGCGCCGTTGACGAGCGCTTTCATGCCGCTGGTGCCGCTCGCTTCCCAGGGTCGACGTGGCGTGTTCAGCCAGACATCCACACCTTGCACCAGGTGCTCGGTAAGACGCATGTCATAGTCACTTAGGAAAACCACATGGGGCCGCGCCTCGGGGCGCATGATGAATTGCACCCATTGCTGAATCATGGCCTGCCCGGCCAGGTCCGCCGGATGGGCCTTGCCCGCGATGATGAGTTGCACCGGGCGCTCCGGGTTAGTCAAAAACCGTAACAACCGCTCGGGATCGTGCAGGAGCAGATTCGGCCGCTTGTAGGTCGCAAACCGTCGCGCGAAGCCCAGGGTCAATGCGTTCGGGTCGAACAGGTGTTTCGCCCGCTCCACGGATTCGGCGGCCGCGCCGGCCACAGCCAACTCCCGGCTCAATCGCTCGCGCGTGAATTCAATCAGCGCCTTGCGATTGCTGCTCCGCATTTGCCAGAGCTTTGCCTCAGGCACGCGGCGGATGTCCTGCTCGAGCGATTCGGTGGTCCCGAGCCAGCGCTCCTTGGCGCAGGCTTCCGTCCAGAGCGTGTCTGCCGCAGCCGAATCCCAGCTCGGCATGTGGACCCCGTTAGTGACGTGGCCGACTGGAACTTCGTCCTCCGGCCAGCGCGGAAACAACGAAGTAAAAATATGTCGGCTCACCTGTCCGTGCAGACGACTGACTCCATTGACCCAGCCGCTGCCGCGGACAGCCAGGTAAGCCATGTTAAAAGTCTCGGCAGGATCATCGGGATTGAGACGACCTAACGAGAGCAGGGCTTGAATGGTAAGACCGAGCCGCTGCGCGTAGCCGCCGAGATACTGTTCGATCAACTCCGGAGTAAACCGATCAAACCCGGCCGGGACGGCGGTGTGAGTGGTGAAAAGATTTCCGGCCCGCGTGGCGGCGAGGGCAGCGGCGAATGGTTTTCCCGATTCTTCCATGAAATCCCGGGCCCGTTCCAGGACAGCAAAGGCGGCATGCCCTTCATTCAGGTGACAGACCTGGGGTTTGAGTCCGAGCGCGTGCAACAGCCGCCAGCCGCCGATCCCGAGCACCAACTCCTGTTCAAGGCGCAGTTCCGGACCGCCGCCATAAAGTTCGCTCGTAATGCCGCGATGGGCCGGGAAGTTCGCCGCGTCGTTCGTGTCGAGGAGGTAAAGCGTCGCGCGTCCGACCTGCACGTGCCAGGCACGCAACCAGACTGAATAACCCGGCAGCCTGACTTCCACCCGCAACCATTCGCCATTTGCGTCACGCAAAGGCGTGACCGGTAACTGCCCGGGATCGTTGTAAGGATAGAGAGCCTGTTGAACTCCATCCCGCCCAATGACCTGCCGAAAATAACCCTGCTGATAAAGGAGTCCTACCCCTACGACCGGGACACCGAGATCGCTGGCGGCTTTGAGTTGATCGCCGGCCACGTTGCCGAGCCCGCCGGAATAGATAGGTAACGCTTCGCTCAACATGAATTCCATGCTGAAATAGGCGACGCAGTTGAGCTGACTCTCGGAGTGGTTTTGCTGAAACCAACCTGGAGTTTCGCTCGCCTGGTGTTTTGCGCCGAGAATTTCTTCGACTTTCTGCCGAAAGCCGGAATCACTCAGCATTTTTTTGAGGTGGTCTCGCGAAACAGTTTGCAGAATGACCCACGGATTATGCGTCAGCTCCCACAAGGAAGGATCGAGCTTGCGCCACAACTCGTCGGCGGCGTGATTCCACGACCAGCGTAGATCAAGCGCCAGTTCAACGAGCGGCTCGACGCCTGCGATCTCGGTCGGAAGAAAACTGCCCGGGATGTTACTCATATTTCACGGGTCGAGGCGGTTCGTTTTCCCTCGCTGCGGCGAGAGAGCCATGGCTTCATTCACGATGGATTGCGCTTCCTCGAGGATTCGTTGCAGATGGTCGGTCCCGCGGAAGCTCTCGGCGTAAATCTTGTAGATATCTTCGGTGCCGGAAGGACGGGCCGCGAACCATCCGTTCTCGGCAATGACCTTTAATCCGCCAATCGGGGCATCGTTACCGGGGGCACGAGTGAGGATGGATTTGATTTTCTCACCGGCCAGATCCGTCTGCCGGACCTGTTGGGAAGAAAGCTTTTTCAAGGCCGCTTTCTGTCCCGCAGTGGCTGGCGCTTCAACGCGATCGTAAACCTGTGTGCCGAGTTCTTTCGTCAGTTCCAAATAGATCTCGCCGGGATCGCGGCCCAGTTGCGCCGTCATTTCGGCGGCCAGCAAGGCGGACACGATGCCGTCTTTGTCGGTCGTCCAGACAGTGCCGTCCCGCCGGAGGAAAGTTGCGCCCGCGCTCTCCTCGCCGCCGAAGCCTAACGAACCATCAAGCAGACCCTGAGCAAACCATTTGAATCCGACCGGCACCTCGCAAAGTTTTCGGCCCAGCTTCGCCGTCGCGCGATCGATCATCTGGCTGCTGACCAGGGTCTTGCCGACGGCGGCTTCGGGGCGCCACTGCGGCCGGTGTTGGAAGAGATAGAAAATGGCCGCGCACAGATAGTGATTCGGCGGCAGCAACCCGGCGCTGCGCGTGACGATCCCGTGGCGGTCGTGGTCCGTGTCGCAGGCGAAAGCGATCTCGAAACGATCCTTCAAATCGATCAGCCGCCGCATGGCGTAAGGGGATGACGGATCCATTCGGATCTGGCCGTCCCAATCCAGGGTCATGAATCGAAAGGTCGGATCGACGGTCTGGTTGACCACCGTCAGGTTCAAGTCGTAGCTCTCGGCGATTCTGCTCCAGTAATGAACGCCTGCGCCGCCGAGCGGATCGACCCCCAGCTTGATCTGCGAGCTCCGAATCGCGTCCAGGTCGATCACGTTCCTCAGATCGCCGACGTAAGCACTGAGATAATCGTGCCGGTGCGTGGTCGGAGCATGGAGCGCCTTCTCATAGCCGACCCGCCGCACCCCCTTGAGCGATGCTTCGAGTAACTCATTCGCTTTTGTCTCGATCCAGTCGGTGATGCCGGTCTCGGCCGGACCGCCATTCGGCGGGTTATACTTGAAGCCGCCATCATCCGGCGGGTTGTGCGAAGGCGTTATCACGATGCCGTCGGCCAGGCTGGTCTTGCGTCCGCGATTGTAAGTGAGAATCGCGTGCGAGATGGCGGGCGTGGGAGTGTATTCGTCGTCCTTGGCCAGCATCACATCCACTTCATTCGCGGCCAGCACTTCCAAAGCGCTGCTCAGGGCCGGCTGGGAAAGCGCATGGGTATCGAGACCGAGAAAAAGCGGACCGTCGATCTGCTGTTCCTTGCGATAAAGACAGATCGCCTGAGTGATGGCCAGGATATGGTGCTCATTGAATCCGCGCGTGAGCGAAGAACCGCGATGACCGGAAGTGCCGAAGGAGACTCGCTCAGCCGGCACTGAAGGATCGGGAGTTTCGGCATAGTAAGCCGTGATGAGTTGCGGCACGTCGACCAGAGGAAACTGATCCGCCGGTTTTCCAGCGTTAGGGCTCAGGTTCATAGCTCTTGTTCACCAAGTCTCATAAAGGCCGAAATACCAGATCGTCTGGCGGGCGCCGGCCACACTGTGACCGCCGCTGAAGAGCAGGCTGAAATGCTCGTTGAAATTGTAGACGCCGCCGAAATTTAGGACCGCAAATCCCTTGTCGGTGCTTGTCTCGGCGCCTTGCGCGAAAACCTCGCCTCCGAGGATGAGGTGTTTGCCCAAATTGCGCTGCAGCAGCCACCCGCCGAAAGGATAGTCGCGCTGGCCGGAAGCCGGATTTATGACCGCACCGCCGCCGCCGTAGGTTGTCCACGGGCCCCAGCTTTTCTGCACCCAGAGCGGCAGGCGGTACCAGGTGCGTCCATTGCCCAGGCCGCGAGCGGCGTCGCCAGTCGGCAACTCCACCATCGGGAAAATCCCAATCTGCGGCCGGTCTTTCGTCTCGTGCACGAAGCGATACTTGATTCCGAACTCCATGTCTCCCAAACCGAAAGTAGCCGGCATCCCCGGGCCGTCCACCGAAGTGAGCGGCACAATCAAATGCAGCTGTGTATCAGGCAGCACGCCATAGTTCAGTTCGACCGCCGGGCCTTCGATGCTGTAGCCGCCGTCGCCCGAAGTCATGCCGGACGTGAACTGATACGCTTCCCAATGTCGCAAATCCACCGGCTCCGGATCATCGGTCAAAAACGGTGGACCGGCGAAAACGCTGGCCGTCAGGATCAAATTAAGACAAACGACCCGCGAGATGAGTCGGCCGATATTGCTCATGAACTGGCGGTCCGGTTCACTTCCTCTTTTTCTCCTCGACGACCGCCTCGTGATGCCAATTCCACCACGGTCGGTTGCTTGAAAGCAGCTACCCGGCAACCCTGTGGATTCATCGAGCCGATCACCTGCCTAACGACACCATCCTTGCCACCCGCATCGAGCGCTTGCAGGCAAATCAGGAGCGAGCGTTTGTTTTCGGCGTAGAGTTGAAATTGTAACTCGTCGATCCGCTTTTCCAGTTTCCTGGTCTTTCGAAGCGCCGATTTTTTCTTTTCGTCTTTCGCTGAAAACCGGAGATCGAAGTCCTTGAGCCGGATTTTGCTTCCCGGAGCGACGCGAAATTCTTTGCGGTAGTTCATGCGTTCTTTTTCGCGCTCGTCGGTCACTCGTTGAGTTTAACCTTTGCCCCGGGGTCGCGCTCGGAAATCCTTTGAGTGAATTTTCATCTCTATTCTTTTTGCCGTGGCAGCCGCGTTGCGCGCAGCGGATTATTTTTTGGTTTCTGCTTCGGGATTCTTTCGCTCCGCCTCCTCCATCTCCTCGACGGCTCGAAGGTCCTGGCGTTCCAGCTCCTCGTAGAGGTGGTGCACTCGCTTGACCAGCTGAGGCGTCAAATCGGCCGGCGCTTCGACCTTGGTTTCATAAGGTGTGTCCTCCGGGGCTACGCTTTCTTCTCGTCAGAGTCTGGCTCGTCGATGGTCTTTTCCTCTTCGCCCGATTCCAACCGCAACAGGCGTGCGTCAATGTCGGCCAGCAACTTCTCGTGAATCTCTTGATCGAGGACGCCTTGCCGGAAGGAATCCAACACATGGTTCTTCTCCGTCAGTAACAGATGCCGGCGCGCCCACTGTAATTCCTGGGCGGCGATGGCTGCGCCGTCGAGTTTCAGCTCGCCGATCCGGGCCTGCTCTTGTTCGATGCGCTTTTCGTATTCATCCTTGAGTCGGGAACGCTCGTCATCTCGGTAGAAGCTCACATGCGACATGCGCTCTAGTTCTTCGAGCGCCGCGCTGGCCGCCTGCAACTTGCCGCGGGCAAATTCGTAAGCTCCCCGTTGACTACGTCCTTTGACGACGCCCAGCCACCGCAGCAGGGGCGACACGGTCATGCCATG
>JBDTCM010000341.1:0-3973 GCA_039923575.1 Chthoniobacterales bacterium | reverse complement strand
TTGTGAAATGGAAAAGCGCGAAAAGTTTCCCTGGATCCGTCCAAACCTGGGCGAGCTGGAATCCAGCCGACGCGGCCAGGGCGCTGAAACCTTCAACCGTGTGTTTGTAGGAGAATTCCGTGATGATTTTCTCGCCGCCGGCGAAATCAAATTCCTGCTCCCCCAGACGGACGGTTTGCGCGCGCAGGCTGATGAGGTGCATCTCGATGCGGTGCGCCTGCTCGTTGTAGACAGCGCGATGTCGCCACTGCGAGAGATCGAAATCCGCGCCCAGTTCGCGATTGGCGCGCGCCAGCATGTTGAGATTGAAGGCCGCGGTCACGCCCGCGCTGTCGTTGTAGGCCGCTTCCAGCACCTCGCTCGATTTCTGGAGGTCCACCCCGATGATGAGTCCGCCACTGTGTCCGCAAAGCCGGCAGACGCGTTCCAGGAAATGACGCGCGATGTGCGGCTCCATGTTGCCGATCGTTGAGCCGGGAAAATAGACCGCGATGTGCGCCGGCTCTCGTGACGGTGTGGGCATCTCAAACGGTTGCAGGTAATCCGCGCAGACCGGCAGAATTTCGAGCGCGGGCATCTCGCGACTCAACGCTTCCGCCGATTCCGTCAGCCGCTGTTTTGAAATATCGACCGGCACATAGGCGATCACATTCTTGAGATGATCGAGCACCATGCGCGTCTTCACGCCCGCGCCCGTGCCAAAACCTACCAGCTCCGCATTTTCACCAATCGATTCGGCGATTTCGCTGCCGTGTTCGCGCAGGATCTCCGTCTCTGTGCGCGTGACGTAGTACTCGGGCAGCTCGCAGATTTCCTGAAAGAGATCCGAGCCGCGCTCGTCGTAAAAGAATTTGCTCGGCAGGGTGCGCGGAGAACCGGAAAGCCCAGCAATCGCCTGCTCGAGAAAATCTGAAGCCGCCGGCTCGAGATCGAGGACCGAGACTCCGCTGGGCGGGCCCTTCATCGAGGGTCGCGCGCGAGCCGGATGCCGGTGAACTGCCAGCGTTTTTCCGGTTGAAAAAAATTGCGGTAGGTCGGCCTGATATGGTTTTGCGAAGTGGCGCAGGAGCCGCCGCGCAGGACCATCTGATTGCTCATAAACTTGCCGTTGTACTCGCCAAGCGCGCCCGGCGCCGCTCGATAACCCGGGTAGGGGAGATAGGCGCTGCGCGTCCATTCCCAGACGTCGCCGAACATTTGCTCCAGCTTTCCGTTAGGCGCGCTCGAGGCTGGCGCGGGATGAAAACGCTCGTGATCGACAAAGTTGCCTTCAATCGGAAGCCCGCGCGCGGCACGCTCCCATTCGAACTCCGTCGGGAGGCGCGCGCCGCTCCAGTTGGCGAAGGCGTCGGCTTCGAAGTGACTGATGTGAGTGACCGGCTCCGCCTGATCGACCGGGCGCATCCCCGAAAGAGTGAAATTCCACCACGCGCCGTCGCGTTTTGTCCAATAGAGCGGGGCCTTCCACCCTCCCGAGGCGGGTTCGTTGACGGTCGTCCAGCCTAACGACAGCCAGTGCTCCGGCCGGGTGTAACCGCCCGCCTCGATGAAGGCGAGATATTCGCCGTTTGTGACCGGCCGTGTCGCAAGTGAGAAGGCAGGCACGAGCGCGCGGTGGCGCGGCCCTTCGTTGTCGTAACTGAAGCCGCGGCCAGCGTGACCGATTTCGACGATGGCCTCCTCGAAATCGACGAAACCAAAGGGCGCGGCCGCGCGGCGTTCCGGCTTTTCAGCGCGTTCCCGGAAAACCGGATAGAGCGGATTCTGGGCAAAGACGTGTTTAATATCGGTCACGAGCAGTTCCTGGTGCTGCTGTTCGTGATGGAGTCCGATCGTGAAGACCGGTTCGATCTGAGCGATCAACTCGTCATCGGCGCTTTCGAGTAACTCTTGAATGTGCGCATCGACCGAGCGCCGGTAGCGATAAGCTTCCGTCACCGTCGGCCGGGAGATGAGTCCGCGCAGATCACGCCGGTGCATGTCGCCGGCGGCGTTGTAGTAGGAGTTAAAAAGGTAGGCGTATTCGGGAACCTCCGGTTGGTATTCCGGCATCCAGACCTTCAGGATAAAGGTTTCGAAAAACCAGCTCGTGTGTGCGAGATGCCATTTCGCCGGGCTGACGTCCGGCATCGACTGCACGACGTAATCCTCCGGTTCGAGCGTCGCGCAGAGGCCTTCCGAGAAGCCGCGAACCTGGCGGAATCGCTCCAGGAGCTCGGATGCCCGGTTGTCCGCCCGCTGCCCGCCCGATGGCGCAGGCGCGAGTTGATCGATTACCGATTCGCTCATTGCTGTTCGCGTTCCTGGTCCAGCTCCTCGCGTCGCGCCTCGACCATCTGATCGTGTGCTGCTTCTGCGATCCCGCCGCTGACAAGCTCCTCGCCGACGGTGTCTTCATCGAAACCGTTATTCGGCGTGTGGTGGCCGGAAGCGCCCAGAATGTCATCGCGTTCGCTCAGTGCATCGTCCACCGAATCATCCACCTCCGGTGCGTGCGAACCTTCCACGCCAGTCAATTCGTTCTTCGCCTGGCGCCAATCCTCTTCCGTGAATTCGTCCGGATTGCGTTCGTCGATCATCGCGATCTCACGGGCTCGCGCCTCTACGGTTTCAGGCGACGGGACCCCAAGGCCACTTCCGTGGAGGTTGATTTTGCCGTGCGGCGAGTGCGAGCGCTCATTCATAACTGGTAATACGCATTCTGGACTCAGAACGTTCGCATTGGCGAGCCGTTTGTGCATCTCCGCAACGCGAAAAGTTGGGCGCAAGGAGTCGCGCCCGGGTCGGACTTCGCGCTCCTGGCGCAGCGCTCCTTCGAGGAAGAGCGAAGGTCTTTTTTAACCAGGTTCGCCGGATTCGAGAAAATAGAGCAGACGCCAGATGCGATCGGTTTGACCCCGCTCGATCACCTGCACCGGGGTGGAGCCATCCAGCGCGGGATTCGGTTCCTTGAGCCAGCGGCCGACATCCTTTGGCTTCATCAGCCGGGCCAGACTATCGAGGAGCCGATCCATTTCGACCAGAGCGCGCCGGACTGGGGTGGACGGGGCTTTGCCGTTGCTCCAGCCCGCAACCGCCCGCAAGGAAAAACCGGTCATGCGACTGAGGGTCTCTTGCCGCAAGCCGAATTTCGCGGCGATCTTTTCAATCGCGGGCGGAGTGGCCACTTTCATGGCGGGATGGTAAACGGCTGCGTCCTCCTGCACTCGGGCGGTGGGCGCTTTTTTCTTCGCTTTCATGTCCTCATCCTCGCTGATGTTTTGCACTTTAGCAAGCATATTTTCATGCAAATATGCATGCACATTTCATGCGAGCCGGATTCGATCCAGTTTTTCTGACTCCAGGACATGAACCCGGCTGCCGGGGCGGCGGTTCTCCGGGAAGTAGACGACATTGACTCCTGCTTGCACCCGCGCAGAGGGCACGAGCAAACCCTCACCGGCATTGGCAAAGACTGCGCGACCGATCGCCTGCGTGAAGCTCTCTTGTCCTTGCTCCTGTACTTTGCGCCAATCTTCGGTCCGCAGTTCCTCCGCGCTGAAGCCGAGCCTCTGGAGCACCTGAGCAGAGCCTAGGTTGAGGACCGTCCGAAGAGAGAACTCGATCGCCACCAGCAGCCTCGGAGTGCGAAAGGGCATCGGCACATTTGCGTAGTCGGCCGTGGCGCGCGACTCGGCTACGGCGACCGTGTCTTCTGTGCTCCCATAGACGGCGCGAAAGGAACTGATCGCATTCCAGCGCCCGCCGTAGAGAAAGCTTCCTTGCCCGAGCAGAATGCTTTTCGGAGTCGGATAATCCAGCGTCGTGACACGATAGGCCGTTCCGCTCCAAGGCTGGAGCAATTGCGGCTCCCTGCGCAACCGCTCGCGCACGTGCTCGAAGCGAATATGACCGGCAACTTTCATGCAGTGATCATCGTCGACGGAGGAGAGGCGGGGGCGGGAATCGAACCCGCGAATAGAGGTTTTGCAGA
>JBDTCM010000340.1:0-3054 GCA_039923575.1 Chthoniobacterales bacterium | reverse complement strand
CCAACACCCGCGCTTCGCAGAGCGAAGCGTCTACAGCGCGCCCGCGATCGCGGGCGGAATATTTTCCTCCGCGACCAGCTTGAGGTAATCCCGATATTCGCCTTCGGGTCGCTGATCGATCAACCGGCTCATCTGCGCGTGATCGATGAAGTCAGCCCGTAGCGCGACCTCCTCGAGGCAGGCGACTTTCAATCCCTGGCGGTGCTCGATCGTGGCGATGTAATTAGCCGCCTCGAGCAAACTCGTTTGCGTGCCGGTGTCGAGCCAGGCCATGCCTCGACCGAGGAGACGGACGTTGAGCGAGTTCTGGCGCAGGTAGATCAAATTGAGATCGGTGATTTCCAATTCCCCGCGCGCGGAAGGCGCAAGGCCCTTGCAGTATTCGACCACGTGCTCGTCGTAAACATAGAGCCCGGGGACGGCGTAATGGCTCTTCGGCTTTTTTGGTTTTTCCTCCAAGCTGATGGCGCGTCCGTCCGCTCCGAACTCGACCACGCCATAACGCTCGGGATCGCGCACTTGATAGCCGAAAATGCAGGCTCCGTTAGGCAGCGCGAGCGCTTCGCGAAAGAAATCGAGTTTCCCATAGAAGATATTGTCGCCCAGGATCAGGGCCGCTCCATCGTTCCCGATAAAATCCGCGCCGATCACAAACGCCTGCGCGATCCCTTTCGGTTCCGGTTGCACCGCATACTCGAGGCGGATGCCGAGCTGCGACCCGTCGCCGAGGAAATCGCGCAACATCGGAATGTCTTTCGGGGTCGAGATGACGAGGATCTCGCGCAGCCCGCCGAGCATGAGCGTGGCGAGCGGGTAACAAATCATCGGCTTGTCATAGACCGGCAGCAATTGCTTGCAGACGATCTTGGTCAGCGGATAAAGCCGGGTGCCGGCGCCGCCGGCGAGGAGGATGGCTTTTTTCTTCATGCTTCGCGAGTCCAGCCGATCAAACGCTGGGACCACTCCGGCCAGAAGCGGCGCCCTCCCGTCCATTCGATCTTTGCCTTCCTCGTTAGCCAGGGTCCGATATCGTTGACCGACGGCTTGTCGACCGCCTGGTCGAAAAGGAACCCGGCGCCGCGATGTGCCAGCAATTCCCGGTCATTGCTCCGGCCGCCATCAAATTGATCGAACGCCTCCGCGATGAATTCCTTGCCAAAGATCGGGTTCTCTTCGATCGCCACGCTGATAGTCACGCCGAGCAGTTTCTTCAACATCAGTGCGCAAAGCAAGGTGCGTGAACTGGCGGCATGGACGTGACCAATCCAATGTTGCCGAAACAACCGCCGCAAAATCAAAGCCGTCCGCGCCTGCTCCAGGAATACGTCCGATGGCGCGCGCTGTTTCTGGTTGGCGCGCATCGCTTCCAGTTCGCGCAGCAGCGGCAGGTTCGCCTGCCACTCCGCCTCGATCACCATCGCATCGGGTAGATATTGAAACCCGGTCACGAGATCGAGCGTCTTCGACGAAAGATCCGCTTCGTCCGGCGTGTGAAAAACGTAAGGCACGAGCGGCACGCGCTCCCGCCGCATCGCGCGCATTTCCGCCTCGAGAAAAGGCAGGCTTTCATCCGGCCATCGATCGAGCAGATACGCGACCTGATGAGCGTCGGGATCGATCTTCGGCTTCTTTTTCTTCGCAGCTGGTGCTTCCGGCCGGGCGGAGAAAAGTTGGTGCAAAGGCTCGACCGTTTTCATGACGCTGAATTCATCCTGCATGCGGGCTCGTCCAGCGCTGCCGAGCCGGGTTCGCAAAGCGGAATCGCGCACCAACCGGTCGAGCGCGGCGGCAAATGCCTCCCAATCTCCCGGCGGAACGAGCAGGCCGGTCACCCCATCGACGACGGATTCCGGGATTCCGGCCAACTGGGTCGAGACGACCGGTCGCGCGCAAGCCATCGCCTCCATGATGACGGTGGGAAAAACATCACTCGCTCCGGCCGCATCCACCACGGAGGCCAGGGCGAATATGTCGCAACTTTGCAGTCTGGAAAAAACCTGTGCCTGGGAAAGTGCGCCGCAGAGTTCGACCCGGTCCTGCAATTTCAAATCCGCGATGATCGCTTCTAGTTTCTCGCGGAGCGGGCCGTCCCCCACGATCTGGCAGCGAAAATCGAAATTGCGCCGGTCCAGCTCGGCACAGGCTTCGAGCAAAATTTCGAAGCCCTTGAACGGAACGAGGCGGCCCACGCTCAGAATCGTGGTCGGTCCGGGCGGCCGCTCGCCTCGCGCAGGCGCCGGCATGTTCGCCAGGTCGAGGCCGTTATAAACTCGATGAATTTTGTGCGCAGCTTCCGGACAGCGTTCCTGGAGGAGCGTGCGGCTGTAATCCGTCTCGACCGCGATGAATTCCGCCGCGGCGCAGATTTCGCGGAGCAAATCATCCTGCCCCAGATCGGACATGAAATCCTGGCCGTGCGCGGTGATGCTGAACGGGATCCCGGAAATTTCCTTCACGAAAAGCGCGGTGTGGGCGGCGCGATTGGCGAAGTGGACGTGAAAATGGGTCACCTCCTGCTGGGTAAACAGCTCGGCAAAATAGGTGGCGTTCCGGGCGCGCAACTCCGGTTTATAATCCGGTCCGTAGGCGCGCTCGTGCCGCTCAATCAAAGCCTGCGGCCAGCGATCGAGGGCCTTGGTTTTCTCCTCCCATTGGCGCAAGATGAGAGCGGGCGGGGCATAGTAGACCGGAGACAGGAACCGTTCGCAATGCTCGTGGCGCAGACTGGTCAAGGGGGGATGGACGGACCCGATCAAGAGCTTGTAGCCCCGCCGCTCCAGCTCCAGCATCTCCATGTCGCAGAAGGTCTGGGAGACGACCGGATATCTGGAGTAGAGATAGGCGAGTTTCATCAGGTGCAGCCGGAAGCCAGACACAGAAGCAGGAACGACGCCCGCCGACGGGGCCGGCAGGACCGGGAATCCCCCTTCAGGCCCCCCCTCCCCGGGCCTACGACAGGTTCACGTCTTTGCCGGGATCCATCTCGTAGTCCAGCGGGAGATATTCCGAGGTAAGCGGCTTGATCACTTCCTCGACGAACTTGATGTAGATCGG
>JBDTCM010000339.1:0-2504 GCA_039923575.1 Chthoniobacterales bacterium | reverse complement strand
TAGAACTGCTCCCGGACGGTCGCGACCACCCGATCGATCGTATCGCGCAGAGCAAAGAAGCTCACGTCGCGAGCCGCGCTCGCCCCGCGAATGGCCGGAATGACGGTGCCGTTGTAAAGCAGTTGCGAAGCGGTGAAGCTGAGATCGTAGGAGTTGTTGGTCAGGGTGAGGCTGCCGCCCCCAGTGGTGCCCGGCGTCCCGACCGGAGTCGGGCTGGGAGCGATCGTCGGCGTGGGGGCGGACCCGGTCCCGCCGCTCAATCTGCCGTTATTGACGAGCTCCGGATCGGTGCGGGTGAAAACCGCGGCGGCCGTCAGTTGCGGCACCGCCTGGGAGAGGACCTGGATTTGGATGCCTTTGGTGCGCCGGATTTCCTGGCGTGCGCGCAAGATATCGGGGTTGCGCTGGAAAGCGGTTTCGACCGCCTGGCGCAAAGTAAAGCGGCGCAGCGACTCCCGCGCGTTCACCTCACGGGTGGTTTCGGTGGCAGCGAAAGCGCTCGAGGCAAGCGCCGTCAAGGTGAAGCAGGCGACCAAACGGCAACGGATCATCAGGAAAATGTGCATGGGAAATTTTACTTCGTGTTCCTCAGCGACCGAGGTGCACAGCACCCGGCGTGTCGGATTGAAAAATGCGGCGGCGGCGGAAGCAACTCAGACAATGCAAGACGGACACGATCACTCCGCCGCCCGGCCCTGACTCATTTATGTTGGCAGTAATCGTATATCTTGCTGTAGATTTGCAACCACGATTTCTGCTCACCCGGTGAAAGGTGCGCCATCATCTTCATTAGGTTGCAAATCATCTCCTCACGGATGCGCTTGACTAGCGCCGACCCGCGCGGGGTGATGCAAACCATCACCTTGCGCCGGTCATCCGCGGCGTGGGAACGCATGACATAACCAAGATTTTCCAGCCGCGCCACGAGTCCACTAGCGGCGGCGGTGGTGTGCCCCATTTTCCGCGCGATCGCGGACATCATCAGCACCTCCTGCCGGTCGAGGTAAGTGAGGAGGAAGAACTGCGAGAAAGAAACGTTTCCCGGGGCGAGGTCTTTCGAGAGGTTGAGAATGAAGCAGCGCTGCATCTCCATGATGATGTGCGCGAGACGCTCGGCATCGACGCGCATTTCATCGGTTCCGCTGTGCGGATAAGCAGTAGCAACTCCCATCTTTAACCCGCCTAAACTATGAGGCGTGAATGGAGTGTCAACGCCGAAGCCTGTAGACGCCTCCCTCTGGGAGGCGCGGGTCTGCGCGTGAACGACAAATCGAGTCGCGTCTCGCACGACGAAAACCGTCTCCCAGACGACAATGCTTGCACCGGAGAGCGGAAGGTGATTCTCTCGACATCCGCTCCGCAACCGTGCGCTGCAATTACCTGCAAGATTACCTAACGATGCCACTGAGCCCGAAATTAGACGCCGACCAACTCGCGACCAACCTCGCCGACATCGCGCCCCGCTACACCGAGCAGCAGGCGCTGGTCGAGTCGTCGCGTTGTCTTTTTTGTTTCGACGCTCCCTGCATCACGGCCTGCCCGACCGGCATCGATATCCCCGCCTTCATCAAGAAGATCATGACCGGCAACGTCACCGGCGCCGCTCGCACCATCCTCACCGCCAACATTCTCGGCGCGAGCTGCGCGCGCGTCTGCCCGACCGAGGTCTTGTGCGAAGGCGCCTGCGTCATGCTCGATCGCGACAGCGACCCAATCAAAATCGGACGGCTCCAGCGTTACGCGACGGACCACGTTTACGAAAATCGCATCCCGGTCCTGAAACCCGCGGCGCAGAAATCCGGCAAACGCGTCGCCATCATCGGCAGCGGACCGGCCGGCATGGGCTGCGCGGCGGAGCTGGCCCATCTCGGGCACGAGGCGGTCATTTTCGAACGCAAAGCAAACGCCGGCGGCCTCAACACCTACGGGATCGCTTATTACAAGATGAAGCCGGCGGTCAGCCTCGAGGAAGTCGAGCTCGTGAAATCGTTAGGCGTGGAGTTTCGTTGCGGAGTCGAAGTCGGCAAGGATGTCACGCGCGCAGACCTCGACGGTTTCGACGCGGTCTTCATCGGGGTCGGTCTCGGCGACGGCCAGCGGCTCCGTATCCCCGGCGAAGATCTGCCCGAAGTGATCGAGGCGCTGGATTTCATCGAGCAAATTCACACCGAGCCGCTGCACGAGATTCCAGTCGGTGCCCGCGTCGCGGTGATCGGCTGCGGCAACACCGCGATCGACGCAGCCACCCAGGCCCGCCGGCTCGGCGCAGCCGAGGTCGTCGTCATCTATCGGCGCGGCGAACTCGACATGTCGGCTTACGCTTTCGAGTACGATCTCGCCAAGCGCGACGGCGCCACTTTCCTTTTCCACCACGCGCCGGTCGAGGTGCTCGGGAAAGATGGCCACGTCGCCGGGCTGCGCCTCGCGCTTACCCGTTTCAACGACAGCGGCGCACTCGAGCAGATCGAAGGCTCGGAGTTCACCGAGCCCTTCGACATGGTGCT
>JBDTCM010000338.1:0-4641 GCA_039923575.1 Chthoniobacterales bacterium | reverse complement strand
CCCTCCAACGTCACCGCGCGCCCAAACGTTTCATGTTAAACTGCCCGCTCCAATGGCAGCAATGAGCGACGACATTGTCGGGATCGATCTCGGCACGACCAATTCCCTCATCGGGGTGATGGAGGCCGGTTTCCCGATCCTGCTCGCGGATGCCAACGGCGCGCGCCTCACCCCGTCCGTCGTGCATTTTCCGGAAAGGGGCGAACCTCTCGTCGGCGCGGCCGCCAGCCGGATGCGCTCGCTCCAACCGCAAACCACCGTCTATTCCGCGAAGCGCCTGATCGGCCGGCGCAGCGACGATCTCGCACCGGAGAACTTGCCGACCGATTACCATGTCGTTAGGCAAACGGGCCAGCCGCTCCGCATCCAGGGGCGCGACCGGCTCTTCGCGCCCGAGGAAATCGCGGCGCTCATCTTGCAGAAGTTGAAGCGGGACGCGGAAGCAGCGCTGGAGCGTCCGGTCTCGCGTGCCGTCATCACCGTGCCGGCCTATTTCAACGACGCCCAGCGCAACGCCACCAAAGCGGCCGGCGAAGCCGCGGGATTTTCGGTCGAGCGCATCATTAACGAGCCGACCGCGGCGGCGCTCGCCTACGGCCTCGACAAACTGAAAGAGAAAGCAAAGATCGCGGTCTACGATCTCGGCGGCGGGACTTTCGACATCTCAATCCTGGAGTTGGACCACGGCGTTTTCCAGGTGCTCGCGACGAGCGGCAATACCCATCTCGGCGGTGACGATGTCGATGCCGCCTTGATCGCGGATTGCGGATTGCGACTTGCTGATTGGCAGAAACGCGAACTGGTGATCGAAGCGAAGCATCGCCTCTCGACGGAGGAATCGGTGCGGATCGACGTGCCCTTTGTCGATGGGAAAAACCTAATCTACGAGCTGACCCGCGCGGCCCTGGAGAAGATCGCGCGTCCCATCATTCAAAAAACGCGGGCTCATTGCCTGCGTGCATTGGCGGATGCGAAATTGACTCCGGCCGACCTCGACGAAGTCATCCTCGTCGGCGGGATGACGCGGATGCCGCTCGTCCGGCAATTTGTCGCCGAACTTTTTGAGTGTGAACCGAATACTTCGCAAAATCCCGACGAAGCAGTCGCCCTCGGCGCCACCATTCAGGCGGGCATTCTTTCCGGCGCGGTGCGCGATGTTGTCCTTCTCGATGTCACGCCCTTGTCGTTAGGCATCGAAACCTTCGGCGGCCTCATGAACGTCATCATCCCGCGCAATTCGACCATCCCGGTAAAGGCCGGTGAGATGTTCACCACCGCCGTCAACCAGCAGCGCGCCATGAAAATCAAAGTGTTGCAGGGCGAGCGCGAACTGGCAGCCGACAACTGGACGCTGGGCGAATTCGAAATCGAGTTCCCGCCCGCGCCTAAAGGCATGGCCCGGGTCGGCGTGCAATTCGAGATCGATGCCGATGGTATCCTGCATGTCCTGGCCCGCGACACCAAAACCGGCGCCGAGAAGATTGTCGATCTCACCAGCGCGGTCGATGTTTCCGACGAAGCGGTCGAGGCGATGATTGGCGATTCGCTCGAGCACGCCTTCGAAGACATGAGCGAGCGCATCTGGACCGAAACCAGACTCAAGGCGGAGGAGATGCTGGCCGCGGTTGAGAAAGCGCTCCCGCTCGCCGGCAACCGGCTCTCCCGGCAGGCCCAGGGCCACATCGAGCAAATGGCGCAAAACGTCCGCGAGGCGATGCCGGCACACGAAACGCCCCGACTCCAGGCGGCCAACGCCGCTCTTGATGAAGCGACCCAAGAACTCGCCGCCCTGATCGTCGAACAAGCGATCGCTGCGACCGCTGGTAAGATTGAAGGGTAACCGCAGTGGGCGCAAGAAGGTGGGAGGCGCCTCTGCGCGGCGACCTAGGATTTTTCAGCTTGAGCCGGCTTTTCCAGCTTGCCCGTGCCCCGAAAACCTGCCCAAAATCCTCCCGTGATCTCACAGGTTTGAGGGAACCCGTTACGCTGAGTGCGACGATTCAAGAATTAAACCAGGTGGCATTCCCCGTTCTTCTGCGGACGACCGCGAATACGCGTAACCGATACCACGCAAAAATGACCAAAGCCGCTTCTAAGATCCGCTTCAAAGCGAAACTCCGCCGGCCGGCGGCGAGCGCGAAGGTCGGCTCCTGGACCTTTCTTATCCTGCCAAAGAACGCCAGTGCGAAGCTCCCTTCGCGGAGCATGACGACGGTCGAAGGCACCCTCAATGGCTTCCCCTTTCGAGCTACGCTTGAGCCAGACGGCCAAAAAAGCCATTGGCTCAGAGTGGATCGGAAGCTGGGCGAAGCGGCGGGCGCAGATGCAGGCGACGTCGTCACGCTGGAGATCGCGCCGGTGGGAGACGAACCGGAACCCAGAGTGCCGGCCGATTTGAGCAAAGCTCTCGCGGCCGCCCCGAAGGCACGCGCGTTGTGGTCGGCCATCACGCCCATCGCGCGCCGAGATTGGATCCACTGGATCACCTCCGCCAAGCAGCCAGAGACGCGCACGCGTCGGATCAAGAATGCCTGCTCGATGCTCGCGGCCGGGAAGAAACGCGTTTGCTGCTTCGATCGGTCTGGATTCTACAGCAAAAGTGGCGCCCGCGCCGCTGGCTCAGCTCATTGGCCGCCCGGTGATTTGAATGGACAATCGCGGTGCCTTTAGATCAAGATCGCGGCATGAAGTCTGTTCGCGGGTGGGGAGGAATTTTCCTGGTCTTAGCGCTAACGTTTTGCGGGAGCCGAGTCATGGGCGAGGGAGGTTATGAGGGCCAACCGCTGACCCAGGTAGGTTTCGATCGGTTGGTTCCGATAACGTCTCGCCTGACCACCACCCAGTTCAATGCGCTCAAGCCAACGAGCTATCCGGTGATTCACCCCGGAGCTCCCAGAGTTCACATCATCGAGAAGCTGGTGCACCCGATGGAGCAGCCGCTCCTGCGCACCAACTAAGGCCGGGGCCCTGGCCGGGGTGACGGCGACTTATCCGGCGATGAGTCGTTAGGCGAAGGTGTCGGGCTCGCGCCTTGGCGGCGCGCGGCGATCTCTTCGAGGAGCTGTTTTTCCTCCGGGAAAATGGTGCCGGCACGCGCGAGGGCAAGGTATTGGTTGGCAGTTTCGACCTGGTTGTCGTCGTCGAAAAGGAGGGCGGCGTAGACGGCGGCGTGCGGATCGCGCAGTTGGTCTGGCGGGATTTTCCTGAGAATGGTGATGCCGTCGGCCGTTCGCCCGGTGCCGTAAAGGGCGAAGGCATAGGTGATCGCGGCCGCCGTGTCGTTAGGCGATTTATCGTAGGCTTGCCGGGCCAGCTCGCGGCCGGCGGCGGTGTTGCGATCGAGGAGCAAGGCCAGCCGGGCAGCGTCGGTCGTCAGGGCGATTTCTTCCGGCGAGCTTTCGTGCAGTCTTTGCGCGGTCAGGCGCAGGTTGGGCAGGTCGTTTTTCTCCCGGTAAATCTGGTAAAGTGCATCCAGCGCTTCGCGCCGGTTCGCGGGGACTTTCGCGACGCGCAGCCACAGGAGTTCCGCCTGGCCGGTCAGCTCCCACCGCGTTGCGAGCCGGGCGAGGGCTGACTCGTGTTCTTGGCTCGGGGCGGCTGCTTGTTCGGCCGAGTCCCACAGGGAATCAAACTCGGTCTCGGCGACCGAACGGCGCGCCTGCCGGACGGCGTAGGCCTGGTAGGCGAGGCGTAGATAATCGTCGGCGCCCCAGGAGCCGTTGCGGGTCCAGCGTTTCAAGCGCGACCAGTTTTTCGTCCGGGCGAGCACCGCCGCGACCGCGACCGCGGCGGGCGGTCGACTCGTCAGGTCGGCGGGCAACTCTTCGCTCCATTTCAAGGCTTCGCTGGCGAGGGCGTGGTCGTTCATCCACTCGAGGAGTTGCGCGAAGTCGGCGCCGTGGCGGGCCGCGACCGGCTTTACCTTGGCGAGGAGGGCGGCGAATTCTTTCGGGTTGAGCTTCCGGTAAAGTTCAAGGCAGAGGAGATAATCGGCGAAGGTGACTTGCGGGCTCATCTGCAACGCTTGCGCGAGGTCGTTGGCGGCGTCGGTTTGGTTGTGCCGCACGGCGTTCTCGAGCAGCGCGCGCAAAGCCTCGGTCCGGAACTGGGGCACCTTGCTCAAACGTTCCAGTTGGTTGCGCGCGGCGGTGTTCTTCGCCGGATCGGACGCCTGGATTTGCAGGATGGCGAGGTTGAATTGGTAGACGTCGTTAGCCGGCTCGGCCGCGACGGCGGCGGCGAAATGGCGTTCTTCCTCCGCCACATCTCCCTGGGCTCGGGAAAGCCAGCCGGCGACCACATGGTAGGCGGCTTTCTCCCGGTCGGCCGGATCGACGGAGTCGAGCGCGGTGCGCGCCACATCGAGCTGACCGAAGCGAAGCGCAGCCGAGGCGAGGTTGAGCTGGCTATCGAGCCCGGGGTCGAGTCGCGCGAGCTGGGAACGCCAGGCGACGGTCTCCGAGTCGTTCTCCTTCTCGGTGGCCTCGGCGAGAATGCGGCTGGCTTCGATGGAATTGGGATCCTCGGCGATGGCTTTGCGGGCGAGTGCGTCGGCGGCCCCGAGCTGGCCGTGATCGAGCTGATCGGCCGCTTCCGCAAGGAGGCGCGCCTTGTGCCAGCGGTTCCATCCTTTGCGCACCG
>JBDTCM010000337.1:0-8595 GCA_039923575.1 Chthoniobacterales bacterium | reverse complement strand
GGCGCCGCGATCGGCAAAAAAGCGCCGCAAATCCTCGCTGTAGAAGCTGCCGTCCTCTTCTTGATTGAAGCCGAGGCAAATGCGTCCGCGCGGCGAAAGCTGCGTGGCGAGATCGTCGAGAAAAAAGCTCCACTCCTCGCGCCTCCAGAGACCCGGGCTCTTGTGACCGTTGAAGCAAATCATGAACGCGGTGATGAGATCGAACTCTTCTCCGAACCGCGGCAGCGGGACGAAGGGTTGCACCCGAGAGATGACGCGCCGGAGTCCGAGTAACGTCATCATTTCCCCAAACATCGGCACCTCATCGATATCCAGGCCGAGCGTTTCGTGACCGAGCTGTTGGCAGATGTAGAGGAAGTATCCCGCGCCGCAGCCCAGGTCGAGAACCCGCCGTCGCCCGCCCGCGTCCAATCCCAGGTCGCGCACCCGGCGCAAGTTCTTGTCCATCCACATCGGCAGGTTGAGATATTTGGGCCACGCCTCGCCCGGGTCATCGACCGCGTGCCTGCGCCGGATCTCCTCGAGGCCGTCGGCATTGATTGACTTGATCAAACGCTCCGGCGTGAGCGGTAGGCCGAGGCGGCGCGGGGCGGTGGTGCGACGAAGATGGCGCAGCGCGCTTTCCAAAGCCTTGCCTGATCCTAATTTCTTAACCTTTTCCGAGAGTCGCATTGGGTTCTTTCTGAGACTTCCATCCGCCGGAGTCACCGACAAGGGAAGACCAGGCTTTCCTCCGGAAAACGTAATCTTCCTGTCACGATCGCGCCTCGAAATCCTTTGGGCGGACAATCGAAGGCCGGTGCGCTGTCTTCCGGACGGTCTCGCGGAGGCGATCCCGGACTTGAGCGGCGCGGCACTGGAATCGTCGCAGAAGGTAGTTGTCCGCGCCCGCCTCGAAGCGACCCATGGTTGCGCCGTAAGCTCGACGCGACTCGTTAGGCTCAAACTCAGGCACGGGTCGGGTGGAATCGAGCGAAGCGTAACGTTGCACCCACGCCGGGTCATCGCTCAGGATGGCAGAAGGAAGATGGCGATCGACGAAGGCACGCGCGGGCGAGCCGAGCCAAAGATCGTGCACGAAAACCGCCGGCGGTTTCCCGCCGTGGAGGAGCCGAAAGGCAAGTTTCAAGGCGCGAAAGTCCTTCGGTCCATCGATCAGGACGTAGTCGCCCGCCTGAACCAGATCCGGGAGAAGCCGAAGCGAATCGCCAAAAAGACACTCGACGTTGGCGCATTCCCGCAATCGTTCGGCGGCGATTTTGGCGTCGGGAGAAGACGCGTCCGATTCCAGACTAACGATGGACGTTTCCGGAAAAAGCCGCGCCAGGACGAGTGTGCTTTGGGCGCGCGCGCGGCCCGATTCCACGATCCGGCGCGGCTTGGCCGACGCCACCGAAGCGTAAAAGAAGAACAGCTCGCTGCGGCGGATTCCTTTTTTCTCATGCGACAGTCCGCCCGTCCGTTCCAGATAGAGGGGCAGGGAAGCCGCCGCCTCACGCAGCAGCCCTTGCATCGGAATGGAGTTGGCGTTCATCGCACTTTCCAGAATCAAACGCGGCGCCGTCGTTGACGCGTCGTCCGGGTCACGATACACCCAACGCCATGACGGAAGGCAAGGCGCGGAGTGCGAGTTATGGTCCGTGGCTGGTGGCGTTGGGCGCGGCGCTCTGGGGCACGGAGAGCGCATGGCGCATTCCGCTCAACGACCTCTTCGATGCGGAGGTGATCGTTTTTTGGGAGCATGTGCTGATCCTTTTGTTTTTCCTCCCGCTCCTCGTAGCGCAGTTGCGCGAGATTCCGAAGATCGATGGCCGCACCTGGGGTTACCTGATTTTCTCCGGCTTCGCCGGTTCGGCGGTGGGGACGATTTTTTTCACCCTCGCGCTGAAGAATGGGAACCCGACGGTCGTGAACGTCATCCTCAATATCCAACCGGTTCTCTCAACCGTCGGCGCTTGTCTGCTTTTTGGCGATCGTTTGGCATCGCGCTTTTATCTTTTCGCCGGGATCGCGATCGTGGCCGGCGTCTTTCTTTCCGTCGATCATCCGGAATTGATCGGAGTCTCTTTCGCGCAAGCGGGGCTCAATCGCGGGACCGGCTTCGCGCTCATCTGCGCGCTTTTTTGGGGGCTCTCGACCGTGGCCGGGCGCGGTGTCATGACCGGAATGTCGCTGCGCCTGGCGTCGAGCCTGCGCATCGTGGTCGGGTTGGTTTGCATGACGGTGATTTTGCTCGTTATGGGCAAGATGCATGGCGCCGCGCTCTGGCCGGCCGCGGCGCAAGCCAAACCGACGACCGCGATCGGTGCGCTCATTCTGCTCGCGAGTATTTCGGGCGGCATCCCGCTTCTGATTTATTTCGAGGGCTTGCGCCTGACGAAAGCCTCGACCGCCGGTTATTTTGAAATGATGCAGACGCTCGCCGCGGTCTGCATCACATGGGGATTCTTTCACGCCGCGCTCCGCCCGCACCAGGTCGTGGCGGCGCTTGTCTTGATGGCTGCAGTGGCGATGGTGCAAAAGGTGCAGTCCAGGGTCGAAGCGTGATGAAGTTTTTCGCCGAGCTCCAGCGGCGCAATGTTTACAAGGTCGCGGTCGCTTATGCGGTCGTGGGCTGGTTGCTGATTCAAATCGCGACCCAGGTCTTTCCATTTTTCGAGGTTCCGAACTGGGCGGTGCGCCTCGTCGTGCTCGTGATCCTGGTGGGCTTTCCGATCGCACTCGTGATCGCCTGGGCCTTTGAACTCACACCCGAGGGCATCAAGCGCACCGAGGATGTCGATGCCACCATCGGAGCGGCCGCGAAATCGCACGCGTGGATTTATGTTGCCCTCGTCGCGGCGTTGCTCTCGCTCGGATTATTCTTCCTTGGGCGCTTTACGGCTTCGTCCCTGCAGGATGCCGTGGCCGCCGACGCGCCGGCAAAATCGATCGCCGTTCTGCCTTTTGAAAACCTGAGCGACGACAAGCAGAACGCCTACTTCGCCGACGGCGTGCAGGATGAAATTTTGACCGATCTGGCCAAGGTCGCGGACCTGAAAGTGATCAGCCGCACGAGCGTGATGCAATACCGCGATGCGGGCACGCGCAACCTGCGCCAGATCGCGCAGCAACTGGGCGTCGCGCACCTGCTCGAAGGCAGCGTGCAGCGCGCCGGCGGCCGGGTGCGCGTCAATGCGCAGCTCATCGACGCGCGGACCGATGCGCATCTCTGGGCGCAGACCTACGATCGCGACCTGGCCGATGTCTTCGCCATTCAAAGCGAAATCGCCGAGACGATCGCGGAACAATTGCAGGCGCAGCTTTCGCCTAACGAACGGGCGGCGATCGCAAAGGCGCCGACCAACGATGTCGTGGCCAACGATCTCTACGTGCGCGCGCAGGCGCTCGACGATCTTTCGAACGACCCGGGTGCGAAGGACGAGCTACTCGCGGCGATTGATCTGCTCGAGGAGGCGGTCCGGCGTGATCCGAAGTTCGTCCTCGCGCAATGTTTGCTCTCCGACGTGCACCTCGATCTCTACTGGGGCGGTTTCGATCACACCCCGGCACGGCGCGAGCAGGCGCATCTCGCCCTGCAACGTGCCGAAGAGATCAACCCGGAGAGTGGCGAAGTGCACCTGCAAAAAGGCGCCTACGCCTATCATGGTTTTCGCGAGTACGAGACGGCTCGGGCCGAGTTTGAAATCGCGCGGCGCCTGCTGCCCAATTCTGCCCACCTCTACCTTTACATGGCCTCGCTCGCGCGGCGGCAGGCGCGCTGGGCCGATGCCGTAAAAAATTTCGACCGCGCGGTCGAGCTCGACCCGCGTAACTCCTTTATCCTGGAGGAATCTGCTTTGACCCGCGGCGGTCTGCGCCGTTACAGCGAAGCGCGCACTCTCTTCCAACGCACCCTGGCGCTGAATCCGACCGATTATTTTGCCGCCGCGATTTTGTGGCAGCTACCTTTCTCGGAACACGCCGAGCTCAAACCTTTGCGGACTCAGCTCGATGCGCTCCTGGCCAGGAACCGCGACGCGGCGGCCCACTTCGCGCAACTCTTTGTCGAGTGCGCGCTCGCGGAGCGCGATCGGAAAGCGGCCGAAGCCGCGCTCGCTCTTATCCCGGTCGAAGGGACGGTGGATCCAAGGAACGATTCGCTCTGGCCGCGGGAATGGTATGTCGGGTTGGTGGCGCGCGACTTCGGCGATGAACGCGGCGCGCAGGCCGCCTTCGCTGCTGCGCGGGCGGTCGCGGCGAAAACCGCGCAGGAACAGCCGGACTACGCACCGGCCTGGGAGATCCTCGGTGCGATCGACGCCGGGCTCGGGGACAAAGCGGACGCCGTCACCGAGGGCAAGCGCGCGGTTGAGCTGCTCCCGATCTCCAAGGATGCGTGGGACGGCCCGTCGTTAGTCACGAATCTCGCGCTCATTTACGCGTGGGTGGGGGAAAAGGATCTCGCGCTTGTGCAGCTCGCCGATTCCGCGCACATGCCCGCGGGCGTCTCCTACGGCGAACTCAAGCTCTCGCCCAACTGGGATGCGCTCCGCAACGACCCGCGCTTCGACCGGATCATCGCTTCGCTCGCGCCGCATTAGCACCGCGCGTCCGGCTTTCCGGCGCGAGCCACGCTGCGCTATTGCCTTTCCAGCCATTCTGGCGATGATGGCGCGCTGAGCAGAAAAAATCGCCCGTGATCCAACCCGCATGAATCGGAGCAATTTTTTCGCCGAACTCAAACGGCGCAATGTTTTGCGGGCCGCGGCCTTTTATGCGGCCAGCGCCTGGCTCCTCGTGCAGGTCGCAACCCAGGTGTTTCCCTTCTTCCACATCGCCGAATGGGTCGTGCGCGGGATCGTGGTAGCGGCTGCGATCGGGTTTCCCTTCGCCATGCTTTTCTCCTGGTTCTACGAGTGGACGCCGCAGGGCATCCAACGCGAGAGCGAAGTCGCGCCTGACGAATCGGTCACCCGCCAGACCGGGAAGAGACTCGATCGCTGGATCATCGCGATTCTGCTCCTCGCGATTGTGCTCCTCCTCACCGACAAGCTGGTTTTTCGCCCTAACGAGAAGTCGAAGGCGAGCACGGACGCCCCCATTCCGGAAAAATCGATCGCCGTCCTGCCCTTCGAAAACCTGAGCGCGGAAAAGGAGAACGCCTACTTTGTCGAGGGTATCCAGGACGAAATCCTCACCCGCCTGGCCAAGATCAGCGCCCTGAAAGTGATCTCGCGCACCTCGACGATGCGTTACGCGAGCCGGCCCGATAACCTGCGCGAGATCGGCAAACAGCTCGGCGTCGCCACCATCCTCGAAGGCAGCGTGCAACGGGCTGAGGGCGCGATGCGGGTCAACTTGCAGCTCATCAATGCCGGCAACGATACGCACCTCTGGGCGGAGACCTACGACCGCGAAGTTAAGAATATTTTCTCGGTCGAGAGTGAAGTCGCGCAAAAGGTCGCCGACGCGCTCAAGGCCACGCTTCTGCCCGCGGAATCGGCGCAGATCGCCAACGTGCCGACGAAAGATCCCGCCGCCTACGATTTGTTTCTGAAGGGCCAGTATCTTTTCAATCAACTCCAGACGAGCAGCGCCAAAGATCCCGTCGCCGCCGGTCAGGCCGCCAGAGAGTTCTACCGCCGCGCGGTCGCCGCTGATCCCGATTTCGCGCTGGCCTACGCGCGGCTCTCCTATCTCGAGAGTTATCTGCACTGGTACGGCGTGGATACCAGCAGCGCAGTCATTACAGACGCTCGCGCCGATGCCGATCGCGCGCTCGCTGTGCAACCGGATTTGCCCGAAACCCACCTCGCGCTCGGTTATGTCCACTACTGGTGCCATCGCGATTACCCGGCGGCGCTGAGCGAGTTTGCCATCGCCCGCGCCAGCTTGCCTAACGACGCCGAGGTCGTGGCGGCGATCGGTTACGTGCATCGCCGGCAGGGCGTGGCTTCGCGTGGGATACCGGAAATGGAGCAGGCCAGTCTGCTCGATCCGCGGGATTCAACTCTTCCCCGCGAAATCGCCAACTCCTACACGGCCCTGCGCCGTTACGCGGAGGCCGAGGCATATTACGCGAGATCGCTGGCGTTGGTTCCTGACGATATGGAAGCCATCGCACAACGGGCCACCAGCACGATGTTCAGCGGCGACATGGAAGCCGCCGACCGCATCTTGACGGCGATCCCCGTCGGGACTGACCCGCAGGGTTCGATTTCGCTCTTGCGCTTCAAGCTCGCGATGATCCTGCGCCAACCCGATAAGGCGCTGGTCGCGATTGCTCATTCGCCTGACTGGCTCATGACCCGCTGGGAACACAGCGTTGCGCCTATCACTCTGCTTCGTGGGATGGCCCTGGCGATGAAGGGCGAGCGCGGCCCGGCACGCGCGGCTTTTCTCGACGCGGAAAAGCAATTGCAACCTTTGCTCGACCAACCGTCCCGCTTCGCCGATGCGAGCAGCTATCTAGGTTTGGTCTACGCGGGGCTGGGACAAAAAGAGGCCGCTCTAAAAGCCGGCCGCGCCGCCGTCGAGAGCCTGCCGATGTCGCGCGATCCGATTGTCGGTGCGTTCTATCTCGAGCGGCTGGCCCGGGTCGAGACCCAGGTCGCCGAAACTGGACCCGCCACTGAGCATCTCGAGCAACTCATGTCCTCCGCCGGGGGCGAGACGGTTTCCATCGCCACCTTACGGATCGATCCGGTCTGGGATCCGCTGCGGAAAGACGCGCGCTTCCAAGCACTGCTGACGAAATATGCCGAGGATGGCAAGGACGCTACGAAATGAACGAATTCCTGCAACGCCTGAAGCAACGCAAGATCGTGCAGTGGGCGTTGGCCTATGTCGCCGCCGCCTTCGCGTTGTTGCAAGGGATCGACATTGTCGCAACACGCTTTGGCTGGCCCGAGCAAACGATGCGTTGCGTCATTATCGCGTTTAGTGTCGGCTTCTTTCTTACGCTCGTGCTGGCCTGGTATCACGGCGAACGCGGCGCGCAAAGAGTGAGCGGGACAGAGCTACTCATTCTCGCACTCCTGCTGTCGTTAGGCGGTGGATTCCTTTGGCGTTTTGCCGGTGCTGCGCGTGAGCCGGCCGCCAAACTGGCCACTGCCACTCCGACATTATCTGTGCCCGTCGCGATTCCGGAAAGGTCGATCGCTGTCCTGCCGCTGGCCAATGAGAGTGGCGACCAGAGTCAGCAGTATTTCTCCGATGGATTGTCGGAAGACCTGATCACCGCGCTTTCCCAGTTCAACGGCTTGAAAGTCGTCAGTCGCAATTCCTCGTTTCAGTTCCGCGACAGTAAGGATGACAGCAAGACGATCGGCGCGAAGCTCGGCGTCGCCCACCTGCTCGAAGGCAGCGTGCGCCGCGCGGCCGATGCGGTGCGCGTCAGTGCGGAGCTGGTCAATGTGGCCGATGGCGTCACGCTCTGGTCGCAACACTACGACCGGCCCTACAAAGACCTCTTCAAACTGCAGGACGACATCACGCGGGCGGTGGCTGACGCGCTGAAGGCGCAGCTCCTCGACGCGGGCGACGCCGCAGCGCAGAGTGACCGTCCGCCCAGCGGTAATCTCGCGGCTTACAACGCCTTTCTTCAGGGCCAGTTCTTTAACCAGCGAGATACTGCAGCGAATTATCGGAAGGCGATCGAATTTTTCCAGACTGCCATCCGGCTGGACCCTCACTATGCGCGGGCTTACGCCGCGTTAGCGCATGCCGAGACGTTTCTCGCCGATTACCTGGGCGGCGCGCAGGCGCAGGAAGCATTTGCGGCCGCCCGCGAAGCGGTCAATACGTCCCTCAGCCTCAACCCGAACCTCGCGGCCGCGCATGGCGCGCGTGGGATACTCTTACTCTTCGCCGATATCGATTTGGCCGGCACAGAAGCGGAGTTCAAGCGGGCGGTGCAGCTCGCGCCTAACGATCTCGATCTGCGCGCTTCGCTGGCCGAAGTGCATGCCTCCCTTGGTCATCCCGAAGTCGCGATTGAGCCGATCCGGCAAACGCTGGCCGCCGATCCGAGAAGCGGTGGCTGGTATGACTTGCTCGCGAACGATCTCATGGCGCTGGGTCGCCTCGATGAGGCCGAACAAGTCTTGCACCAGCAAGTCGCCGCGCAGGCGGCCGACGACTGCACCAACGCGCGCTTTTCCAATATCGAAACCCTGCGCGGGAATGCCGCCGCCGCGCTCGCCAGGGCGATGCAGGTTCCTCCGGGCAAGTGCCACGACTTCGCGCTCGCCAACGCGCGACAGATCAGGAACGCCGCCGCCGCGGCGGATGCGGCGCTGCAGGCTTTGATCGATAAATATGGTCAGACCGATCCGTATTTGATCGCACGCTGCTACGCCTTGCGGAAGGATCCCGACGGCATGTTTGCTTCACTCGACCGCGCCTGGGCGCACCGCGATAACAACATCACGATCCTCTACTACGACCCGTTTCTTTTACGCTACAAGGACGACCCACGCTTTGCCGCATTGTGCAGGAAGATGAGATTGCCAACGCCCGCCGAAATCGCCGCCACACCCAAGACATGAGCAATAAGCCTTCTTTCTTCTCCGAGCTGAAGCGGCGCAACCTCTGGGGAGCGCACGCGCCCTC
>JBDTCM010000336.1:0-4228 GCA_039923575.1 Chthoniobacterales bacterium | reverse complement strand
AAAAAGTTCGCGATGGCAAGATGCCATCGCCGGCGGGCGGGACGCCCACCCTACCCGGCCACCTGCGTTGCCGCTCCGGCACAGCGGTGGTAAACAATAGAATGTCTGCTTTGCGTGGTTTGGCGCTCTTCCTGGCGCTGCTCGTCGTTTGCCCGACGATCGCGCAGAGCCAGAAATACCAGGGCCGCGAGCTGGTCGAGGCGCGGCTCCTCGCGGACGTCGCGAACGTCACTCCGGGCCAGCCGTTGACCGCCGGGCTGCTCCTCAAAATGGCGCCGGGCTGGAATACCTACTGGCAATTTCCCGGCGATGCCGGTCTCCCGACCGAGATCAAATGGCAACTGCCCGAGGGCTGGAAAGCGGGGCCGATTCAGTGGCCCGTTCCGCTGAAACTGGACGAGCCGGGCGACATCGTGGCCTACGGCTATCACGATGAAGTGATGCTGCTGGTGCAGCTCACGCCGCCGTCGAGGATCGACGCCGCTCCCGTCCATCTCGCGGCGGAGGCGAGCTGGCTCGTCTGCGAAAAAATCTGCATTCCGGGTGGAGCCAACGTGCAGTTGGATCCGCCTGTCGGCCCGCCAGCGACTCCGGCCAATACGGAGCTTTTCACAAAATATCGCCAGCGCCTGCCGCGGGCCCTGCCGGAGAACGCGCGCGCCACGCTTCGCTGGCAACGTCAGCCTAACGAATTGCGACTGACGATCGCAGACAAGAGCCTCGCGCAATCGCCGGCGGCCGATTTCTTTCCCTTGCCCGAAGCCCCGACGATCACCGGGCATCCGCGCCGCAGCCAGGCTCCCGATGGCTCGCTCGTCTTCACCATCCCAGTCGAGTCGGCCGGGCCGGGCGTGCAATCGCTCGCCGGGGTGCTTGTCACCGGCGATCTTGCCTTTTCGTTAGGCAAGGACACCTCGCTGGCGGTCTCGGAAAAGGGAGCAATCTCGGCTCCGGCGACGGCGCCGGATGGGTTGCTCAAGCTCCTCCTCTTCGGTTTTATCGGCGGTTTCATTCTCAACCTCATGCCGTGTGTGTTGCCGGTGATCTCGCTCAAGATTTTCGGATTTATCCAGCACGCCGGGGACAGTCGCGCTCGCATATTTGGCAATGGACTGGCTTTTGCGGTCGGCATCTTCGCCTGGTTCATCGGGCTCGCCCTCCTCATGATCGGGCTCAAGTCCGCCGGCCACGAAATCACCTGGGCGTTTCAATTCACCAATCCCTATTTCGTCGTCGCGATGAGCGCGGTCGTGCTCGTCTTCGCGCTCAATCTCTTCGGCGTTTTCGAAATCACTCTTCCGGCCGCAGCCAGCACCGGCCTGCTCGGCTGGAGCGCGCGCGAAGGCTACGCCGGCTCGTTTTTCCAGGGCGTCTTCGCGACCGTCCTCGCCACCCCCTGCACCGCGCCTTATCTCGGGACCGCGCTCGGATTCGCTTTCGCTCAGTCGGCCCTGATCATTCTTCTGATGTTTCTAGCCATCGCGGCGGGCATGAGCGCGCCCTACCTGCTCCTAAGCGCGCAGCCAGGCTGGCTCCGGTTCGTCCCGCGGCCCGGTCCCTGGATGGTGCGGGTGAAGCAATTCATGGGCTTCCTCCTGATCGCCACTCTGCTCTTTCTGCTCTGGGTCATCGGCGTGGCGCGCGGCGTGGACGCGGCCATCTGGGTGAGCGCGTTTCTCCTCGCGCTCAGCATCGGTTGCTGGATGTTCGGCTCCGTCTCCACCCCGACCGCAACCGCAAGGCAGCGCTCCGTCGTGCTCGTCCTCGTCCTCCTCCTCGTCCTCGGTAGTGGTTTCTACTTCATCGGACAAAAGTTCAGCG
The DNA here is from genome assembly GCA_039923575.1 of Chthoniobacterales bacterium. Taxonomy (GTDB): domain Bacteria; phylum Verrucomicrobiota; class Verrucomicrobiia; order Chthoniobacterales; family UBA10450; genus Palsa-1392. The sequence continues at coordinate 2,407 of JBDTCM010000336.1, read as the reverse complement.
CCTCCAAGACCGCCGCCAGCCTAACGGCGGAGGGTTGGATTCCCTTCAGCCCCGAGCGCGTCCAAGCCGAGCTCGCGCAAGGCCACAGCGTCTTCATCGATTTCACCGCCGCCTGGTGCATCACCTGCAAATTCAACGAAGCCTCCGTTCTCGAAAGCGCGGCCGTGAAGAGCGCCTTCGAGCGCTACGGCATCGTGAAGATGAAAGCCGACTGGACCAACGCCGACCCGGTCATCACAAAAACTTTGAAACAATTCGGGCGCGTCGGTGTCCCATTATACGTGCTCTATCCGGCGACGGCTCCGAACCAACCGATCGTTCTGCCGGAACTGCTCACCCAGGCTCTCGTCCTGAATCATCTTCAATCCGCCGCGCCGAAAGTCGCGGTCACGAAATAAAAATTATTGAAAACAACTCTGCTCGCACTCACTCTCACGACCCTCTGCGCCGGCGCGCTTTGCGCCGCGGAAGCGCCCAAGGTCGGCGCGCCCGCGCCGAATTTCTCCCTTTCCGCCGCCGACGGCAAAACCCATTCGTTAGGCGATTTCAAAGGCAAGTATGTTGTCCTGGAATGGTTCAATCCCGGCTGTCCGTTTGTGCAGAAGCACTATAAGAGTGACAACATGCAGGCCCTGCAGAAGGAGTTTACGAGCAAAGGTATGACCTGGCTGACGATTGATTCCTCTGCAGCGGGCGAGCAGGGCCATCTCACGCCGGAGCAGGCCAGGGAGCAAATGAGCGAATGGAAGATGAATCCGACCGCGCTCCTGCTCGATCCGGATGGGAAGGTCGGGCACGAATATCACGCCACCAATACGCCGCACATGTTTGTCATTAACCCGGAAGGCAAGCTGATCTATGAGGGCGCGATCGACAGCAAGGCGTCGACCGATCTCGATGACATCAAGAGCGCGACCAACTACGTGAAAGCCGCGCTTGAGGAAGCGATGGCGGGCAAACCGGTCGCGAACGCCCAGACCAAAGCCTACGGCTGCTCGATCAAATACGCGGACTAACCGCGGACGCCGCCCGGGTGGTGCGGATATCGGGTCGCCATTGCGAGAGCGTGGACGCGCGGAAGCGCGTCCCTCCGGAGGGACCTGCTTCCGCAGGTCCAGTTTGCCTACCTTGATTTTGCGGTGAAGCGATTCGCCAGCCGCAACAGCGACAGAGGCGTTAGCCTAACGAGGGCCATCCCGAACTTCATCAGCCCGCCCGGGATGACGATCGGTCGATCGTGCTCTAAGCCATGCAAAGCCGCCGCCGCCACTTTCTCAACCGTCACCCGCGCCAGAGCCGAGCCGGGCACTTCACCGGTTTGCGATCCCCGCCGCGCCACTTCCGTAAACTCTGTTTGCACCGGCCCCGGACAAAGCGCCGTCACCTCGACCCCAGTCTCGCGCAGTTCACTGCGCAACGCTTCCGAGAAACTGGTGACGTAGGCTTTTGTCGCCGCGTAAACCGCGAAGTTCGGAATCGGAAGAAAGCTGGCCGACGAACTCACATTCAGGATCGCGCCACGCTTTTGCGCGATCATCGCGGGCAGCAACGCGCGCGTCAGCCGCGTCAACGCCACCATGTTGACCAGCAGCATGGCGTCGATCTTGACCGGATCGGCGGTGGCGAAGGTGCCGAGATCTCCCAGTCCCGCGTTATTGATCAGCAAATCGATCGGCGGCTTTTGCGTCGTCGCCCACGAGATCAGCCCGTCGACCGCCGCCGCTTGCGCCAAATCCGTCGGGCGGATTTCCACCTGCAAAGCCGGATGACGCCCGAGCAATTCGGCGCGCAATTCTTCCAGCCGCTTTTGCCGACGCGCCACCAGCATAAGTCTGGCCGCGCGGCCGCCGAGTTGTCGGGCCAGCTCGCGCCCGATGCCGGCCGAAGCGCCAGTCACGAGTGCATGACAACCTTCCAGTTTCATCCGATTCAACCTTTCGTCAGGAGCGGCGCGAGCACGCGCCAGACGTTTTCCGCCAGGATCTTGTGACCCGCCGCGGTCGGATGAATGTGATCTTCCTGGTTCAAATCATCGTGACCGCCGACGCCTTCGAGAAGAAACGGGACCAGCGCGACATGATTCTCGCGCGCCAGATCAGCGAACACCTCCCGAAAGGCCGCGCCGTAATCACCGCCCATGTTTGGCGGAATCTGCATGCCGGCGATGACGATTTTAACCGCGGGATTTTTCGCTTTCACCCGATCGATGATCGCCTGGAGGTTTGCTTTCGTCTGGGCGACTGGCAATCCGCGAAGTCCGTCGTTCGCACCGAGCGCGAGCACGAGTACGTCGATTGGTTTCTGCAGGACCCAGTCGAGTCGCGCCAGTCCGCCCGCGGTGGTGTCGCCGCTGAGGCCGGCGTTGATCACGTCGAAGGGCAAATTTTTTGCGCGAATCTTTTCCTGG
>JBDTCM010000335.1:0-3134 GCA_039923575.1 Chthoniobacterales bacterium | reverse complement strand
AAGCCGCCGATCTTCTGCGCTTGATATTGCTGGCTCGCGCGCTCCTCGAAGCGGCGGATCAGCAACATCGTCGCGAGCATCTCGACTTCGTCGCGTTGCTCCGGCGGCGGCATTTCGATTAGTTAGGCAAGGGACGCGCCGCAGCCGCCGGCAACGCCGCCGCGCGTAGGCTGAAGCTCATGCAGGCGACGAAGAGCAGGGTGAAAAGCAAATCGCTCACGAGCGAGTTGCGGAAAAACATCCAGGTCGGGGTGGCGCCGTATTGCGGCAGACCCACCGTCAGCGCCTGGATCAAGCCGGCGAAATTTTTGATGTAACCGGGATCGGTCAGCCAGGAAAAAGCGTTCGTGATAACGTAGAAAATCGTCGAACCGGCGAGCGAGGCCGGGATGATCGTCTTGAGCGAGGCGCGGCGGCTGATGGCGAGCCCGAGCAAACCAACGAGGGCAAAGGCGAAGTAGCGGCAAAAGATCAGCGGGTCGAAAAGCGAAGCGCCGTAGTAGAAATCGAGCACGACGTCCGAAACAAGCAGGGCCGCGAACGGGACGGTGAATTTATATTTGCGGGGGAAATAAATTGCGCTGCAAAGCGCAATCGCGGCCAGCGGCGCGAAATTCGAAAGCCAGGCGCTTCCGCCGCCTTGCACCACGAGAGCCGTGGCGATCCGGAAAACGACCGCGAGAATAACCAGCAAGAGCGCAGGAATCATGGGCAAAACTCAACTTTTCTGGACGAGATGCAATCGGGTTTTCGGATTGTCCTACTCGTCCTCGTCCTCGTCCTCGAAATTCGATCGCCTAACGACGAGCACGAGGAGGAGGACGAGAACGATCAGGCTGCGGAAGCTTTGGCCGCGGCTTTGTTCAAACGCGCCTTGCGGCGATTAGCCACGTTCTTGTGGATGACCCCGCGCTTGGCCGCCTTGTCGAGCGCGGAAACGAGCGTGCTCCGGTCCTTCGCGCCACCCGCGGCCTGCTGTTTGGTGAGGGAGCGGAGGTGGGTGACGACGCTGCGATTGCGCAGGGTGCGGCGCGGATTTTGGCGGGCGCGTTTGGCAGCAGATTTGGAGTTGGCCATGGGATCTTTTTTTGTGGACGAGCAGGCTCGCGGACAGGCGGGGGGTTGTCAAGGTTGGCGCCGCGTCGCCAACGTCGCCGGGATCAACGATTCCGGCTACAATGTCGGATGGAGCTTTTTTGGTGGGGCACCGCGCTGATCCTAATGGCGATCGGACTCATCGGCACCGTCCTGCCGGTTTTTCCCGGCACTACCTTCATTCTCGCCGCGGCGATCCTGCACCGGGTCATGCTCGGCGCAGAGAAGAGCATCGGTTGGTGGAGCATCGGCGTGCTCGTCGCGCTCACCCTCGCCTCATACGCGCTCGATTTCGCCGGCAGTTGGTATGGCGCGCGGCGCTTCGGCGCGACCCGCTGGGGCGTGGCCGGTGCGGTCGTGGGCGCCATCGTCGGCCTCTTCTTTGGGCTGCCGGGTTTGCTCGTCGGTCCGATTGTTGGGACTTTCGCGGGCGAAATCATCGGCGGCAAACGCCTCGTCGCCGCCGGTCGGGCCGGATGGGGTGCGTTGTTAGGCAATCTTGCCGGGACCCTGGCCAAGCTCTTGATCGCGCTCGCGATGATCAGCTGGTTCCTGGTCGCCACTCCGGCGCCGTTCTAAGGGATCGCAGCCGGTGGCTACGAGGAGTTTTTTGCGTAGATGCCGATCAACGGGCGGCGCGAGGGCGTCGGCGTCCGGAAATCGCTCACGAAACCATGCGCCGTGCGAATCTCGACATGGCCGGCGGCGCGGCCTGATCCATAGACGACGACCGCACCGATGGGCGCCTGATAGGGATCGCGCAAGGCGAGGCGCTTAAAGCCATAACGATTCACGAGCTCGTCGCCAGCCTGCCGGGCGAGGGCAGTTTGCGGGTAGGAATCGACCGCGCCGGAAGCGAGCAAAGCCTCTTTTACGTAACGCCAGCAGCGGCTCCGCGAATGAGCGTGCGCGCGCTCCTCGGCGATGGTGGCGGCGCGGGCCAGCCTGGGATCAAGATGCGGGAACGGATTCTTCATCTTGCCGGTAAAACCGGAGATGACCTGGGCCGACTGCACCTTGCCGTTTTTATCGACGTAGACGAAACGCGTTTCCGACTTTGAAAGGCCGGAGGCGTGAGCGCTGGAGAGAGTGAGGGTGCAAATACCAACAAACAGAAAATGAGGAAGAGTCGGAAAACGCACGGAAGTCGCCTTTATGCTAGCAACCGGGCTGCCGCGCAACCATAAATTTGCCAATCGGGCGATTTTTTTTCGACCCGAAGAAGAGGCTCGGGTTCGGCCTCCAAAAAAATTGCAGAAAATTTCACAAAGGTGATTGACAGCTTCGCGAAAAATCGAGACACCCTCCGAAGCAATCCAAGAGGAGTTCAAATAAAATGAAGAAAATAGCATTGGTATTAATGGCAGTGAGCCTCGCGGCAAGCGGCGCGTTCGCGGCTGAAGGAACGGATAACGCCTCCAATTACGGCGGAACCTGGACTAACGGATCGAATGGCGGCACGGCCGGCACATTTAATCCGTGGGACCTGACGAACAATAACAATGGCGGGAGTAACTTTGCCGGCTATTTCCTCGGCGACTCAACGCTGGGCTCAGGCGACATCAATACCGGCGGACTTTCCTTCGCCGTTTATGCCAATCCATCGACGGCGTTCGCCGATGCGATTCGCGACTTTGGCTCAGCCCTCTCCGTCGGTCAGACCTTCTCGATCGATATCGCGGTCAACTTCCGCAACGGGAATAAAGGTTTATCGCTCTTTGACGGGGGCACCGAGATCTTCAACCTCAACGTTGGCGGCAATGATTATCAGATCAACGGTACCAGCATTGGCGCGGCCTACAGTTCCACTGCGGTCTTCAGCCTGGCGCTGACGCAAACGTCGTTAACCACCGGAACCTATTCCGTGTTCTACAGTGGCACTTCCCTTTTCTACACCGGCGGCTACACGGGCCTGGCCAGCGGATTTAAACTCTACAACTCCGGCACCGACACCGGTGACAACGCAAACAATCTGTATTTCAATAACCTCGCGATCGTGCCCGAGCCTTCGAGCCTCACACTCATCGCCGGCCCTGCGC
>JBDTCM010000334.1:0-5077 GCA_039923575.1 Chthoniobacterales bacterium | reverse complement strand
AGGAAGCCCGGGCCGACATCATCCTGAAAAAGGATCGCAACGGCGACCCGGTGAAGCTCGGCTGGATCACGCTGCCGTCCTTTTACGCCGACATGGATTCGCACAAGAAGAGCACGACCAAAGATGTGCTCGCGCTCCTGAAGCGGTTGAAGCGGGAGAAAATCAACGGCCTCGTCATCGACCTGCGTCGCAACGGTGGCGGCTCGCTCGAGGAGGCTATCTCGCTGACCGGTCTCTTCATCAAGTCCGGCCCGGTCGTGCAGACCAAAGGCGCCAACGAACGCGTCGTCATCTCGACCGACCCCGACCCGGACATCGCCTACGATGGACCGCTCGTGGTCCTGACCAGCCGGCAAAGCGCATCCGCGAGCGAGATTTTTGCCGCGGCCCTGCAGGATTACGGCCGCGCCGTGATCGTCGGGGACAAATGCACTTTCGGCAAAGGAACGGTGCAAACGATCCTCGAGATTGGCCGTTTCACTTCCCTCCTCGGCACTCGCTCGCAGGACGACGGCGCGCTCAAGCTGACCATTCAAAAATTCTATCGTGTCGCCGGCGGCTCGACCCAGCTGCATGGCGTCACCTCCGACATCGTGCTCCCGACGCTGACCGATCTTCCGGAATTCGGCGAGGGCGCCCTCAAGAACGCCCTGCCCTACGACGAAGTTCCGCCAGCCAAATACACCAAATGGTCGGACTCTCATTCGCTCTTCATCGATGAACTGAAAGCTCGCTCCGCCGCGCGCGTCGCGACGGATCCGGAATTCCACTACGTCATGGACGACATGACACGCCTGCGCAAGAAACTCGATGACAACCGCATCTCGCTGAATGAGGACGTGCGCCGCCACGAAGTGGATGAACAGAAGGTGCGCAAGGAAGCGCGCTCCAAAGAGCGGCTCGCGCGCAACCAGGAAGAACCGAGTATTTACCGGCTCACCCTCGAAACCCTCGATAGCCCCAAGCTGGAGTTGATCATGTATCCTGGCAAAATCGCCGAAGTGAAGAACAAAGGCGGGCTCAAGACCGCGCCGGAAGTCGCGCCCGATCCGGACGACGAGACCGACCCGGACGCCGACCCGGCGAATACCGACGACAGCAAAGCAGCGGCGATCGATCCCGAGCGCGACGAGACTCTCAGCATCCTGAACGATCTCGTGCAATTGACCCGGGGACCCAAGACTGCCAGCACCGGCCGCTGATCGGGCACCCCAGACAAATCCTTCGACTTGCGTGCAAGTCGTTTGCTATAGTCGCCGGCGTGTGGGGAATCGTTAGGCAACAACGTGCAATCGGCGCGGCGATTTTAATCGTTGCGTTCGCTCTGCCCGCTCGCTCCGAGGATGCGCCCGACCTCGCCGCCGCCTACGGCGCTGCGATGGCGGAATTCCAAGCCGGCAATTTCGCCAAGGCTGCGACCGAACTCGAAGCCCTGGTCGCACGCGTCGAAGTCTCGCCGCAGGTCGAGCCGATTTTTTACACGATCGGCTGCGCCTATTTCAATGCCGAGGATTACCCGAAGGCGATCACCGCCTTCAGAAACTACCAGAGGAAATTCCCCAAAGGCGCTCACGCCGCCGGCGTCGCTTTCGCCATCGCGCAGTCGAATCTCCGGAGCAAGAACTTCAAGGACGCCGCCGCGCAAATGGCGGCGCTGGAAAACGACCCCCAACTGCGCGAGCAGGCGCTCCTTTTCGAGGCCGAAGCATTTAAAGCACAGAACAAAAACGACGAGGCCATCCGCGCCTTGGACGACACGATCAAGAAATACATCGCCGACCCGACGCGCGACGCGGTCGAGCCACTCATCACCCAGCTCGCGCAGCTCTGCGTGAAGAAAAAGAAACCCGACGAACCCGCGCCCGCAGCAGCAACGGAAACCGACCCGGGTGACGAGCTCGATCGCCTGCTCGCTTCGCCGGCGAATGAAGAATCCGCCACTGCGAAAGCGCGCATTCTCTACGCCAAGGCTGAGCTCGCGCGCCTCCGCAAACAACCGGCCGAGGAAGAAAAAAACATTGCCGAGATCGCGGGCGATTTTAAGCCGGAAGACCTGAGTCCGCTCTTGTTAGGCGCGGCCGGCGATTATCTCCTGGAGAAAGGCAAATTCGATCAGGCCGCCGCTTTTTATCAGCGCCTGATGGACGAATTCCCGAAGAGCCAGATGGTCGACTTCGCCTACAACGGGCTCGGCGAGATCGCTTATCAAAAGAAAGATTATCCCAAAGCGCTGCGCTATTTCACCGATGGCAGTGAAAAAATCGCGGCCGCGCAAAAGCTGAAGGACATCTCCGTGGGCCGGGCGAAAACGCTCCTCGCCCTCGGCAAACTGGATGAAGCGCAGAAGGGCTTTGAACAGGTGGCGTCGGTCCGGGAATGGCGCGGCGAGGCGACCGCCTTCAGCGTCTATTCGTTAGGCCAGATCGCCGCCAAACGCGGCAAGTGGGCGGAAGCGAACGCCTATTTTCAGCGCGTCTACGTCGGCTACCAAAAGTTTCTCCCCTGGGTCGCCAAGGCCTATATCGCGAGCGGCGAAAGTTTCGAGAAGCTCGGCAAAACGCAGGAAGCGACCAATACTTATCGCGAATTGTTGCGCAACCAGAAGCTGGCCAATTTCGATGAGGCCCTCGAAGCCCGAAAACGCCTCGAAGCGCTGGGACAAGGATCATGAGAAATTCGCGCCTCGTCCTCGTCCTCCTCCTCGTCCTCGTTAGGCAAACGTCCGCGCAGAACATTCTCCTCAAGACCGGACAGACGATTGCGACCAAGGGCGTCCGCGTTTCCGGCGATGTGGTGATGGGCAAAGTGCAGGTCGGCGCCAGCAGCGGCGAGGTCGGTTACCAAATCTCGGTTATTGCCAAAATCGATTTCCCCGAGCCGCCGCAACTCAAGACCACCGAAGCGTTGCTCGCCCAGGGCCAGCCGCAGCGGGCCCTGGCAGATATCGGCGCGGTCGTGAAATATTACGAGCCTTTCCGCGACGTGCCCGGCAATTGGTGGGCGCAGGCGGCCCTGCTCCAGGTCTCCGCGCTCAGCGGAATGCAGCTCGACAGGGAAGCGGAGACGCTCGGCGACGAGATTCGCAAGCGCGCCACCGATCCGGAAACCGCCCGGGCCGCGCAATTGCAGCTCGTTCCCGGTCTGGTGCGGACGGAAAATTTTGAAAAAGCACTCCAACTTTGCGACGCCGTGATCAAGGACAGCACCAAGCCCGAGGTGTTGGCCGAAGCCTGGATCCGACGCGGCGACGCCCTCCTCGCGCAACGGCAATGGGACGGCGCCGTCCTCGCCTATCTGCACGTCCCGGTCTTTTACGAGGACGAAAAACGCTGGATGCCGCAGGCCCTTCTCGGGAGCGCGCGCGCCTTTCGCGGTTTAGAAGACTTGGAACGGGCGAAGAAATCACTTAATGATCTGACCGCTCAATATCCGAAATCGGCGCAGGCGGAAATGGCCCGGGCTGAGTTGCAGAAAATGCCAAAATGAAAAACACGATCCGACAGTTATCTCGCCTAACGAAAATGAAGCCCCTCGCCCGGCTGCTCGTCGTCGCCATTGCCGGCGCGTTTCTCCTCCTCGCCACGCCCGGTTATTCGCAGGCCGCTACGCCCGCCGCACCACCCGCTGGTGAGCTGAAGAAGACGCTCTGGGAACAGATCAAGGAAGGCGGCTGGGTCATGTTCCCGATTGCGCTTTGCTCGATCGCGACGCTTTACCTGATCGGCGACGGCATCATGCGCACGAGCCGCAAGAAAGCCGCGCCGCCCGAGCAGGAGGAAGCTCTCAAGACCCTCTTCCGCCAGGGGGATTACGTCGGCGCGCACAACTATTGCAAGACCAACCCGTCGCCGCTCACGAACGTTTTGCGCTCCGGGATCGGCCTCCTCGGCGAAGGCAAAGAAGTCGCGGAAGACGGCATGATGGGCGCCCTCGCGAAGGAAAATTCCCAGATGCAAACTTACATCAGCTACCTCTCCGTTATCGGTGTGACTGCGCCCATGATCGGTTTGTTAGGCACGGTCACCGGCATGATTAAAGCCTTCGCCAAACTCGGCTCGAGCGGGATCGGCGATCCCTCCGGCCTTTCCGCGGCCATCGGCGAAGTGCTGGTCGCGACGGCGAGCGGACTCATCATCGCCATCCCGGCCTTCGGCGCCTTTTATTTTCTGCGCAATCGCGCGACCGACTCGCTTCATCACATCCAGGACATCGTGAACAGCCTCTTCCGCAAGATGCCGTACGAATCGCTCGCCGGCGTGCACCTGGGCGACGACGAATTGTTTGCCGCGACTCCAAACTGGCTCGCACCCGATGCGCCGCCCGACCGAGCCCCCACCGGCCAGATAGCTTAACAAGCAAGCACCATGGCAGGAGGAGGCGGAGGAGCAGAAGCGGGCGAACCTGAGTTTCAGGTCGCGCCGATGATTGACGTGCTCCTGACCATTCTCGTTTTCTTCATGACCATCACCTCCGCGCAGGTCCTGAAAGTCGACAAGACGATCCAGTTGCCGATCGCAAAAGACGCGCAGAAAAAAGACAACACCCGCGCCGAAGCAATCCTCAACGTGCGCTGGAAGCTCCCGGCCAGGAAAGCGCAGTTCGTCCTCAACGATCACATTTATACAAACGCGACGGAAATGATCGGCCCGCTCAAGAGGCGCGCATTACGGGCGAGAAAAAAATCACGTCCGGCGCCAACCCGACCTTCCGCGCCGTCATCCGGGGCGATCGCGATGTGCCTGCGCTTTACGTTTCCCAGGCAATGAACGCCTGCGCGGAAGCAGGCATCACCGACATCTCGTTTTCGGCCGTGAACAAGGATTAGGCGCTGCGACTCAAGCTCAATCCCAGCGAAGGCAACCTCGGTTTCCAGATCGCGCCGATGATCGATGTCGTCTTCGTCATCATGCTTTTTTTCATGGTCATGGCCGGCGCGGTCAAGATCGAGAACGAGTTGAACACGCAACTGCCGGGAACGGCGGAGACCGAGTCCTCGACCGATTTTGTCGATGAACAGATCATCACCATTTCCGATACGGGCGAGATCTTGCTCAACGACGAACCGTTCGACTCGGCC
>JBDTCM010000333.1:0-5431 GCA_039923575.1 Chthoniobacterales bacterium | reverse complement strand
AAGCTGTTCGGCGTGCAGGAGTGATTAATGAACGCGGTCGGTTGGCGGGTGCGGCTGGCGTCGATACTCCAGCGTTGGTTGATCTCGCAGATGGAAATCTTGCCCCCGCGAGCGACGCGCGCCCGGGCCTCCCGCGCGCTGATTTTTTCTCCCACGAACTCGCCAATTTTCCGGCGCGCCGGAATGGGCACGGCGGCAAAGCAGCCGCGGCCGTTGATCGGCGATCGCAAAATAATAAGCGGCTCGATTTCTCGTTTCACAGAAGACGCGCCCCGATGCGCCCGGAGTTCGGGAGCGATCACGTCGTTAAGCGAGAACTCTGCTCCTGACAATTTCTTTGTCGCTGGCAGACGCCGCCGCGCCGATGATTGTCTCAGATGCGCTACGACGTTGCCGTTGTCGGTCTCGGGGGAATGGGCAGTGCGATTCTGGCCCAATGCGCGCGGCGCGCCGCCACAGTGGTTGGATTGGAACAATTCGAGCGCGGCCATGAGCTGGGTTCATCCAGTGGCAAGAGCCGAATGATTCGCAAGGCATACTTCGAAGATCCCGCCTACGTGCCCTTGCTTCTCCGGGCCTACGAGCTGTGGCGCGAGACCGAGCGCGAAGCGGGCGCAGAGCTTCTTCGGATCACCGGTCTCCTCATGGTCGGGAAAGAAGAAACCGAAATCATCGCGGGTGCGCGGCGATCAGCGCAGGAGCATCGCCTGCCGCTGGAGTCGCTCACCGGCCACGAAATCAAGGCCCGCTATCCCACCCTCAAAGTGCTGGACGAAGAAGTGGGCGTGTTCGAGCCAGACGGCGGCGTTCTCGACCCGGAGCGTGCGGTCGAGGCGCAGCTCCATCTGGCGGCCGCGGCGGGCGCGGCGATGCATTTCGGAGTTGCGATGCAATCGTGGACGGCCGATGCCGGCGGTTTCGCCATTGAAATGGCCGATGGCACCAGCCTAACGAGTCGCGCCCTGGTCCTTTCGTTAGGCCCGTGGTTCAAGAACGCGCTCGCGCGCCTTGGTATTCCCATCCGGGTCGAACGCAATGTCCAGGCATGGTTTCAACCTTCCAGCGGCGCCTACGCCACCCCGCACTTCCCTCCTTTCCTGCTTGATCGCGCGGGGCTGCGCGCGCCGCTCTACGGCTTCCCCGATTTTGGCGACGGAGTGAAAGCGGCCTTCCACTCTCTCGGGGACGCAACCGACGCCGTTCGGGTCGATCGCGAAGTGAGCCCGCAGCGCGACATCGCGCCGATCGTCGAAGTGATGGAGCAATGGATGCCCGGAGCCGCGGGGACGTTGCGCGGAGCGAAAGTGTGCCTGTACACGCTCACGCGGGACGGGCACTTTGTGGTCGACCGCCATCCACTTCATCCGCGGCTCGTCCTCTGCGGCGGATTCTCGGGGCACGGCTTCAAGTTCGCTCCCGTGATTGGAGAGATCGCCGCCGACCTCGCCCTGGAGAATGGCTCGCGCCACAAGATTGATTTTCTTTCGCTGCGGCGGTTTGCCGCGGGACAGACTTGAGTGGGTTGCATTCGCAGTCCGGCCTGCTCCGCGCCAAGGGTCAATTTCGATCACATTCAGCGCCATATGCTCGCGAGAAATTGGCGGGCTTCTGAAAAACGTTAGGCTCGCCCCTGCGCAGGATTGACGCCCGGCCCGCGCTCCGCTAAAACCCGAACCATGGCGAATATCCACATCAATCGCAGCGGAACGGCTCTCGGAATCTTCCCCAAAGAAGAAGTCAGCGAAGGCTTAAAAACGGCGCGTTTTCTCCCGACTGACCTGGCCTGGCGCGAAGGCATGGCGACATGGTTGCCGCTCTCGCAATTTCCCGAATTCGCCCCGGCGGGCGCTCCGCCTCCGCCCTCCGGCACAATCCCGTCTGCCACGCCACCGCTCCAGGTGTCGACGACCGACCCAGTCGAGCAAACCGGTCTGCCTTGGGATCGCCGGCAGGAGCTTGGCCTTTTCAACGCCTTCGTAGAAACCCTCAAGCTCGTTCTCATGAATCCCTCCATCGCCTTCGCGCAGATGAAAACCGAAGGCGGCGTCGCCGAGCCGCTCATCTACGCGGTCATCGGCGGGAGCGTCGGCTTCGTCGTCTATTTTCTTTTCAGCATGGTCTTCAGTTCGCTTGGCATGATGTCCCATCGCAACCCGATCGCCGGCCTGATGGGCTTTGGCCTGGGCGCAATTTTCATGGTGCTCTTCGTGCCCGTGTTCCTCGCCCTTGGCCTCTTCATTGGCTCAGGCATCCTGCACCTGTGCCTTATGCTCGTGGGCGGCGCGAAACGATCTTACGAAGCAACCTTTCGCGTCATTTGCTTCGCGGCCGGATCCGCTTATCCGCTCATGATCGTTCCGATTTGCGGCGGACTGATCTCCGGGATCTGGTGCCTCGTCCTGGAATGCATCGGCCTGACCAAGGCCCACGACACTTCCACCGGGAAAGCGGTCCTTGCTGTCTTTCTTCCCCTGGTCGTTTGTTGCGGGGGCGGATTCCTCATCGCGATCACGTTCGGCGTGCTGGGCAGCCTCGCCGGTCATCACTGAGGAGCGACGGATGCAACTGCACTGGCGCAAGCCCGCCCCGCACGAACTCGATCACGAGTTGCTCTGGTTGACGGTGTCGTTAGGCACCGGCCTCGCCCTGGCCGCCTGGTTCGCCGCGCAATTGCCCACTCCACGCTGCGTCTTTCATTCCATCACCGGTCTGCCCTGCGTGACTTGCGGTGCGACGCGCGCCGCCATCCAATTTTTTCACGGCCATTTCGAAGCCTCGTTTCTTTTCAATCCCCTCGCCTTCCTCGCCTTTTGCGGCCTGCTTCTTTTTGATCTTTACGCCTTCGCCGTTTTGACGGCCCGCGCTCCCCGTTTGCGTATCGGGAATTTCGCGCCAGCCGAAAAGCTCCTCGTGCGCAGCGTCGTCATCGTGCTCTGCGCCGGCAACTGGCTTTACCTGCTCACCCTCGGTCGAGTCTGAGATGCAGGAATCAGTAGGTCTCCACCGGCGAACGCTTGCCGTCCTCAACGCTTAGCTCCCGGGCCCGCTCCGCGCCGAGGACGGCGACGCGCAGACTCCAGATTTCGTCGTTGAGCGTGGCAAAGGTGGCTTCCGAGAATACGTCGGGCGCAGCGAGGTTTCCTTTGCAGCGCGCAATATTGGTCAAGGCACGCTCGAGCTGGCTCGACGGGAGCTTTTCGAGATAGCCGAGAGCTTCCTCGATCGCCGGAACACGATGGCAGATCATGGCCAGGTCGTTTCCGGCCCCGATCGCGCGCCGGATGGTTTCCTCGAGACCGTATTCGTTCAGGATCGCTCCCATATCGAGGTCGTCGGTCATGATCAAGCCCTCGAAGCCGAGTTCGCCGCGGAGCAGGTCGGTGATGATGCGATGGGAGAGCGAGGCGGCGGTTTTCTCCGGCTCGAAACACGGATACCAACCGTGGCAGATCATCATGCTGTCGACGCGGTTTGCGAATTGGCGAAAGACCGCAAGCTCGTTCGCGTCCAGTTCCGCCCGGGTGCGCTCGATGAGAGGGAGATCGTGATGGGCATCGATCGTGGCGGCGGAGTATCCGGGGAAATGTTTGCCGCAGCTCGCGATCCCCTCCCCGCGCAGCGCGTCGTTGAAGGCGCCGGCCAGCCTAACGACTTCCGTGACATCACGTCCATAACAGCGGCCGCGCAGTGAATTGTCGGCTTCATCGTCGAACGAGATATCGAGCACCGGACAGAGATCGAGATTGAAACCAAACAAACGGAGGAGTCGGCCGGTGAGCGCGCCATGTTCCCTGACGAGTTCGAGATCGCCCTTGTCGCGCAGTTGCTGCGCGTTGGGCGGCTCGCTCCCGATCAGGCGCAGCCGCGAAACGCGACCCCCTTCCTGGTCGATCGTGATGATCGGCTCGATCGCGCTCAGGTCGCGCAGGTCATCAATCAGTTTCCGCAACTGCGGCGCGCTTTCGATGTTGCGGCCGAAAAGAATAAAACCTCCCGGCTGCACTTTGCGGAAGAGCGCGGCAGTGGCGGGATCGATTTCTTTGCCGGGGACGCCGCTAAGGATCAGTTGACCCGGGGAAGTGCTCTCCATAAGGTCGGACCTTAGAATCGATGCAGGGCACGCGAAACAAAAAATGGATCGTTAGGCTGAGCGCGCTCCTCTTTTGCGTCGCCACGGCGCAGGCCTCGGTCGAGCTCGGCATCGACCGGCTCGCGGCCAATGATTACTCGCTCCTCGCCGGCAAACGGGTCGGCCTGATCACCAACCAGACCGGCATCAACGCCGCCGGGACCAAGACTCGCGTCCTCCTGAAACGCCATTGCAATTTGGTCGCACTCTTCACCCCAGAGCACGGGCTCGACGGGACGGAAAAGGCGGGCCGTTACGTGAAAAGCCGGCGCGACCCGGTCACGGGCGTGATCGCGCATTCGCTCTACGGTCCGACCCGCAAGCCGACAGCCGAGATGTTGCGCGGCGTCGACGTGCTCGTCTTTGATCTGCAGGACATCGGTTGCCGCAGCTACACCTACATCAGCACGATGGGCCTCTGCATGGAGGCGGCGGGCGAAAACAAGATCCCGTTTGTCGTGCTCGATCGGCCAAATCCGGTCGGCGGATTGCGCATTGAAGGCCCGTCGGTTGAACCACGCTGGATCTCGTTCGTGAGTCAGTTCCCAATCCCCTACGTATATGGGATGACCGTTGGCGAGCTGGCGCGGATGGTGAATGGCCGCGGATGGATGGCGACGCGCTGTGACCTGACGGTTGTGCAAATGCGCGGCTGGCAACGCGCAATGACCTGGCGCGATACCGGACTGCGCTGGATCCCCAGTTCGCCAAACATTCCGCGCGGCGACTCGCCCCTCTACTACATCGCGACTGGTTTGGTGGGCGAATTGAGCGGACCGGAGTCTGGCATCGGCGGCCCGCGACCTTTCCAGAGCATCGCGGCGAGCTGGCTGGAAGCCGGAAGTTTCACTCGTTATCTGCGCAGCCTCGATACCCCCGGGGTGGAATTCCGGCCTTTTCGCGAAGGACGTTACCAGGGGAGCAGCCTAACGATCGCGCCAGACGCCCAGTCCAATCTGACCGGTCTCGGCATTGACATGCTCGCGGAGATGAACCGGTTGAGCCGCCCGGACATGTTTCGCCGCACGAGCGCGAGCAAGCTCGACATCTTCTACAAAGTTTGCGGCGGCACCTTTATCCGCGCGCAGGTGCAGGCCGGGAAGTCTCCCCGAGAGATCATCGCGGGCTGGCGGCCTAACGAGAAGGAGTTTCGGCGGACTCGCGCGCAATATCTGCTTTATTGAAGTTCGTTTGAAAAAGATCGGCATCTACGGCGGCACCTTCGATCCGATTCATCACGGACATCTCATCCTGGCACGCGAAACGCGCGAAATGCTCGGTTTGGACGAGGTCGTTTTCGTC
>JBDTCM010000332.1:0-4314 GCA_039923575.1 Chthoniobacterales bacterium | reverse complement strand
AACATGCGAACCGTAAGAAGAGCACGAACAAGAGCCATGTCAGAAGGATGCTCATGACACGCTATTCCTTCGCAGAAGTGGTCATAGAGCCGATGTTATAACAGAGCGCGACGACCGCGCCGGCAATCCAACCGAGAACGAACGTGCCCACAATCCCCAGGATGACTTCAATTGGCGGCACGCTCTCACGCAGAATCGGCGCGATATCGAATCCGTGCAGCAGACTGTTGAAAAAGACAACCACCTGGGACCGCGGCACCTTGGCCATCGTCAGCATACAGCCGAGATAGAAGAGGACGCCGGTCGCGCCGACTGCAAAACCAAGGCGGGTTGGACGAAGTTTATTCGTGACGGTGTCCATTATCCTCCTTTCCGGTGAAAACACTATCTCATCATCGGCTGACCGCTGATCAAAGTTCCAATGGCATGCTCCATCGCCTTCTCGTTAACCTTGTGGCTAATGCTCAGAATGCGCCTACGGACTCGGACTGGTTGCCGCATTTTCCTTCATTTGCTCCTGCATCTTGGTCTGCATTTTCTCGTGCATCGCAACCATGTCCGCGTGTTCTTTCTTGCGCAACTCGACGAGCTTGCTGATCACCGCTTCCATCGCGGGCATCCTCTGATCACCCGATGCACTCTTCATTTGCGCGATCAGCTTGTCGAGTTCGGCGTCCTGCTCTTTCCAAGCCGCCTCCATCTTCTGATGCATTTGCATCATCATGTCGTGATGCTCGTCCATCATTTCGCTCATGGGTTTGTGCTGCATCTCCTGCGCGAAGGCCGGAGCGACCCAAAGCGCAGTTCCTGCAATGACCGTAACCCACAGTATCCGTCTCAGTTTCATGTTTTATCCTCGTTTATTTTTCTTGCTCAGTACGTAACACTAACAGAGTACGGCGGCTGTCACTGGGCCATTCTTGCGCAAGAGTCATCGTTTTTTGGGGATCGTCGAGATTAGGCGAACCGTCCGTCTTGACTTTGCCGAGCTTACCGGCCGCGAGGTCTGTCGATTTGTCCGGCAGGGCATTTACCAAATCGCGGATTTTAAAGGCCACTTCATGGACTTTATTGAGCTTCTACTGGGTGATGAGCTTGCCAAGCTCAGCTTCGTGTTCCTTGACCTCTGCCACGATGGCGGCGGCGTTATCGGGGATTCTGTCATCCATCACCCGCGGTGCCAGCCGGGCAGCAAAAAGCCGGCGTTCGCGCGCCGGCTTTCAGAGTCATCGGGGAATGTGACGAGAAGTCAGTCGATCAGGGATTCATCTCCATCATCTTGCCATCCTTCATCATCATCATCTTGCCGTCCATCATAACCATTTGGCCGTTCTTCATTTTCATGGCCTTGCCGTCTTTCATCTTCACCATGCCATCCTTCATCACCATGGTGCCGTCGGACATGGTCATGTCCTCTTTCATGGCCATGGTCTTGCCATCCTTCATTACCATCATCTTGCCGTGTTTCATCATCACGCCGTCTTGCTTCATCTCGCCGGCCATCAGGGTGCCGACGGAGAAGGCGGAGATCACGGTTATTACGATGAGGTTTTTCAGTGTTTTCGATTTCATATTATTTTTATGTGTTTTGTTACTTAACAAAACCATAAGCCCGCCCAGTGTAGGCGGACCGGAGCCACTCGATCAGGAGCGGCGGCTGGAACACACCAGCACTTTTGGTTACGAACCTTAGGGTAAGCTCGAACCGATCTATTCCAAATTCTATCTCCACGGTCTATCCTCAGGCGTCTCGACACTTGGAATTCCGTCTTTTGTCGATTCGTCAGGTGATTTCGCGATCACAACGGCAATAGCCCGTTTCATTTCGATAAAGCTGATTTTCGGTAACCCATCCATCGCGAGCCTCGCGGTTCTATTGGACACGACGCAGCGCGATGGTGTTCGAGCTGGTGCGACCGCCATTGATGATCGCGCCGCGCTGCGCTGGATTCAAGCAACAGGCAAAAACTCCGCCGCTGCTTCGCAAAGGGTGCGAGGTTGGATTTCCCAGAAAAAAGGGAGCGGGAAAAAGAACAGTCCCACTCGCCGACGACGTCGGCGAGCACACAACCACGGCAGCAATGCGTCGTCCCGAGCGCGACCATTGCCAAAACCGTTTCTTCTTTCCGGGCGAATCTTAGCCGCGCGCCTTCGCTTTCTGCATGGCGCGTTTTGCGGAGAGCCGGCCGGCGGTGTAGCAGCCCCAAAGCGCGAACGGTCCCGAGACGCGCGAGCTTGGGGTTCGGCCTTGCCCCGAGGCTGGCGCAACCGGCTTGTTCAATTTCAACAACCACCACTCCTCGAAGGCCGAAGAGTCGAGGAAAGGCGTCCCAAATAGCCGGATCGGTGCCGGAAGTAGACGTGGCATCCTTCTCCGATTAAATACAAGTCATCCATGCACCTGACCGAACAGGCCCCTTTCCGTCACTCGCACGACTTCATGCACGATTTCTCTCGCGCAGAGCGCAGAACGCGGGTGGTGATCGGAATCACCGTGGCGATGATGCTGCTCGAGATTACAACGGGCATCCTCTCGCACTCGATGGCGCTTCTGGCCGATGGCTGGCACATGAGTACGCACGCGATTGCCTTCGTCATTGCGGCCGTCGCCTACCATTTCACACGCGAGCACGCCGAGGACCAGCGCTTCAGCTTCGGCACTGGGAAAATCGGAGCGCTGGGCGGCTTCGCCAGCGCGATCGTGCTTTCGTTGATCGCGCTGGCGATGGCCGGCGAATCGGTGCATCGACTTTTCTCGCCCTTGACGATCCACTTCAACGAGGCGATCGCAATCGCCGCCCTCGGCCTTTGCGTCAACGTCGTCTGCGCTTTTCTGCTCAAGGACGATCCGGATCACCAACACCAGTCACACAAGCACGGTTCTGGGCCGGCACACGCACATCCGCACGATCTGAACCTGCGCGCGGCTTATGTCCACGTCCTCGCGGACGCCTTTACGAGTGTTCTGGCGATCAGCGCGCTCGGATCGGGCAAGTTTTTCGGCTGGGGATGGCTCGATCCAGTGGTTGGAATCGTCGGCAGTGGCGTCGTTTTCTCCTGGGCCTATACCCTGCTCCGCGACACGGGCACTGTGCTCCTGGACGTGGTCCCGCAAAGTTCGGACTTGCCGACCGAAATACGGCGCGCGATCGAAAGTGACGGGGATTCGGTTGTGACCGACCTTCACATTTGGCAGGTGAGCAGCGGCAAATTCGCCGCCATCGTCTCGATCGTCGCGCACGAGCCAAGAAGCTCCGGAGCCTATCGCGCGCTCCTGCGAGAGCATGAAGAACTGGTCCACGTCACCATCGAGACGCAGCATTGCCAGGATCACGAAGCGGGCCCGGTCCTTGCCTGACATTCCATCTCTTAAAATCCGGCTGCGCCTAACGATTGAATCAGCTCTACTACCGAGACAATTTGCTAAGGTTGATGAGCTGTCTTGCCCTTGGACTGGCCGGTGTTTTTTCCCTCTTCCGGGCAGAGGCCGGAGAATCCGCCCCGTGCCGTCTCATCCAGACGATCGCACTCCCGAATGTGAAGGGTCGCATCGATCACCTCGCGGCGGATGTGGAGGGTCGGCGGCTCTTCGTCTGTGCGCTTGGAAATAACTCGGTTGAGGTCGTCGATTTGAAGTTGGCAAAACAAGTGCAGTCGATCCAAGGCCTGGGCGCGCCGCAGGGTGTTGCTTACATTCCGCAACTCGGTCGGCTTGTGGCCGCCAACGACGAGGGCGGCAGAGTCAATTTCTACGAAGGCAGGGACCTGAGGCCCGCAGGTGTGGTCGACCTGAAGGACGACGCCGACAATGTCCGCTACGATGCGCAATCAAAGCGCGTCTATGTCGGATACGGCAGCGGAGCGGTGGCAATTCTCGATCCCAGCAGCGCGCAACTCGTGGGAAGCATTGGGCTGACCGCCCACCCGGAATCCTTCCAGCTCGAAAGAGGCGGTTCCCGCATTTTCGCGAACGTGCCGGAGGCGGGCGAAGTTGTGGTGCTCGATCGGCGCCAACGGAAAACGCTGGCGAGGTGGAGCACAGGCGGAGCGGCGGCGAATTTCCCGATGGCCCTGGATGAAAAGAACGCGCGCCTCTTCATTGGTTGCCGAAGGCCAGCAAGATTGATCGTGCTCGACACAGCCGCGGGAAAGGTTGTCGCTTCGTTAGGCATCTCCGGCGACGTGGACGACATTTTCTACGATGCGGAGCGCAAGCGCATCTACGCAATCTGCGGCGCCGGTATGATCGACGTAATCAAGCAACGGGACGCTGACCATTATCAGATCGACGGCGCGATCAGAACTGCTGCCGGG
>JBDTCM010000331.1:0-7547 GCA_039923575.1 Chthoniobacterales bacterium | reverse complement strand
AACGACGGGACGTTGCTGGTCGCCGCTGGCTACTTCGGGAGTGCTCCGAGTCGGAGCGTCGGGGGCTCGGCCCCGCCGCCGTTATCTGGATGAACAATTCGCCGCGCCAAGCGATCGACGCTTCTGGCGGTTGTCCTATTGAGGGCGTCGCTCGCGCTCTGGTTCGTGCCCCCGATCCCTCCGCCTCACTCCATATCTGGGTAAGGACCTTTGCCGCCTTCAGAGATGAAGCGATCAATCCGCGCCGTGAGAACGGGCAGCGGCACCGAGCCCAGTTCGAGCACCGTGTCGTGGAACGCGCGGATGTTGAACTTCGCGCCAAGCGTTTTCTCCGCCTTTTCCCGTCCGCGCACGATGGCGAGCTCGCCCAAATAATAGGAGAGCGCCTGACCGGGCCAGGCGATGTAACGGTCCACCTCGGTTTCGATCTCGTGCTCGGGCAGGGCGGTGTATTCGTGCATGTATTGGAGCGCCCGCTCGCGCGTCCATCCCTGGGAATGAACGCCGGTGTCCACCACCAGCCGCGCCGCGCGCCAGATCTGGTAGCCGAGCATTCCGAAACGGTCGTAGGGCGTTTCGTACATGCCCATTTCTACTCCCAGCTTCTCGCAATAGACCGCCCAGCCTTCCCCGTAGGCCGAGATGTAATCGTGCTGCCGAAATTCCGGCTGATCCTTATGCTCGAGCGCGATCGGACCCTGAAACGCGTGGCCGGGAGCGGATTCATGCAGGGTTAACGCAGTCAGATTGTAGAGCGGACGGTGCGGCAGGTCATAGGTGTTGAGCAGATACAAGCCCGGGCCGCCACGGCCCGAGGTGTAAAACGGCGCGAGATCAGGTGGCACCGGTTTGATCGTGAAACGCATCCGCGGCAAGTAACCGAAATACTGCGAGGCCTTGCCATCGAACACCTTGGCAATCCAGGCGGCGCGATTGAGCAGCTCCTGCGGTGTCTTGGCGTAAAACTGCGGATCGCTCCGCAGGAATCGCAGGAACGCGGGAAAATCGCCCTTGAATCCAGTCTCGTGCATCACCTCCACCATTTGCCCGTGCAACCTGGCGACCTCCGATTCGCCGATCTGGTGAATCTCGGCCGGCGAGAGATCGAGCGTGGTGAACTCACGAATCTTCTGCCGATAGTAATCCTTGCCGTCCGGCAGCGCCTCGGCCGCGAGCGTGGTGCGCGTGTGCGGAACGTATTCGTCCCGGAAAAACTTGAGTAGGTCCGCATAAGCAGGCTGCACGATCTCGTGAATCACCTGCGCAGCTTCCGACTTCAGCTTTTCCTGGTCGGACGACTGCACACCCACCATCGGTGCGCGGAAAGGCGCATAGAGTTGATTGTCTTCGGGCTTACCTTCCGCAATCGTCGCGATGGATTTATCGCGTCCCTGCAAAGTCAGGCGCGGGGGCGTGAAGCCGCGCGAAAGCCCCGCTCGCATGTTCGCGATTTGTTCTCGGAAATAGCGCGGTACATCGCGCATCTGTGCAATCCAGTTTTTGTAATCCGTCAGCGTCTTGAAAGGCCGTTGTGCGGTGTAACCCAAATCGGTCCAGAAGGCAGAATCCGAGTTCGCCGGCATTTCGTAGTCACGAAATTTCTCATCCGCGACGAAATCCTCCATTTCCGCCCGGTAGACGTCGTAATTGATTTGCTCCTCCGGCGAGAGCTGCGCGCGCGGAATGCCATCGAGCTTGCTCAGCACGTCCTGCCAATAACCGAGCCGCATCTGGTGCGTAGCCGGATCCTCTTTCGAGAGATGATCGGCCACCGGTTCGTCCGGCCCTTCGAGGCCGGGGAACTGCTCCAGCCGCCACTTCCATTCTTCGCTATAGATAACGCGCAACTTCGTGTCCGCGTTTGGTGTTTCCGCAAACAACGGCGTGCACCACGTCACGGCTGCTCCCAGTAAAGCGATTGCGAGCGTCTTCGATCCTGTCCACCGCGATGACCCGATTGCCATGAGGTAAACCTCTATCGATTCAGCGAACCACACGCGAGGATTAAAGTGCTTCCACGCTCTTCGCGGCAGTATTCGGGCCGCGGTCTTCGTCTCTTTTACTACCACATTCCTGAAGCATGGGTTCGGGGTCGTGCCGAACATTTCACATTTCGCCTCCGCAGTTTTTCCCGCCGTGGCGGGATCCGAAGGAGAACCGGAGTTTGTGAAGTCTTGCACCCCGGATCCCAAATCCTGACTCCGCTTATAATCGCCCGCTTGCGCCCGAACGAACCGGTCCAAATCATGCGGATCGCCTGCCACGCCCAGTCCTTCACGTCAGCCAAAACTAACGCGCCGCTCGCGAGTCCTCGCAAGCTTCGCGCTTTTGCCCGCCGTGGCGCATTTAAATGAAATGCGCCACAAAAAAGGCCTTAAGTGGCGCTTTCCGGCGGAATACGACATTATTCCATCTTAATGTGACGCGTTTCTGCGACGGGAGTTTTCGAGACCTCGCCCGGGCTGGTACAACTCAGTCCCTTCCGTTTCTCCGGCGTCTTGAAGCAGACCACCCGGATGTCACCGCTGCAATTCGTCACTCGCGTCTCGGACATGACCGTGCTGTCGTAATGTCGACCGCTTTCCGCTTTAAGCGGTCGAGTTCTAATCCTCGGCCCGCAGTTTACCCGCCCTCGTCAAAGCTCGCTCGGAGTTTACCCGTCCTGGTGGCCGTGGCGACCGGGGCAGGTGGCGGGTGGCGACCGTGGCGGGACCCCTTGCCTTTTCTCTGCCTGCCGCCCCGGGCGTCCCGCCTCGCCCTCCAATAACCAACAACCAATAGCGACTAACCGCGGCGCTCGCGCCGCAGCGCCCGAGTTCTTCACGTCAGCCAAAACTAACGCGCCGCTCGTAAGTCCTGCCGGCTCCGCGCTTTTAACTTTCCCGGCACAGGGGTACGCGCGCGCAGGCGCGCTCCACTTCCGCACGATTCACGCGCTGACCCCCTTGCCGCCCAGCACAAATCCACGGGTCCCGAAGCATTTTTGATGGAGGCCGCGGCGTGCTCATGATAAACAACGTCATGCCCAGACGAGCGACGCCAAAAGACAAGGCGGCACCTCGTGTGCGCGAGACCGAGCAACTTTACTTGGTCCGAAAACCTGCGAACGGCACTGCGGCCATCGGCAATGGATTTCGCCATCATCGGCCCAAAGAAACCCGTCCCGAGACCCCCGCTGAGTTCGTTGATCCCACCAAGGCGCTCGCCGACTTCGCCGACGACAAACGCGGTGCGATCAACAAATTGCTTTCGCTGAATGCTTACTACCGCACTCACTCGTGGCCGTCGCCTTTCGACAAAACGAAACACGTTCTTCGCCTCGGTGATGCGCGCAATCTCTCATGGATCGCTGACGGCAGCGTGCATCTCATCGTTACCTCTCCTCCTTACTGGACCCTTAAGAAGTACGAAGACAACGAACGCCAGCTCGGTGAGATCGCTGACTACGATCGCTTTCTTGACGAGCTAGATAAAGTCTGGCGCGAGTGCGCTCGCGTTCTCGCGCCGGGCGGGAGGATTTGTTGCGTAGTTGGCGATGTTTGTATCCCGCGCAAACAAGGACGTCATCGCGTCATGCCTCTGCATGCCGACATCATGGTGCGTGCCCGCTCGTAGGCCTCGACGCCCTCACCCCGATCCTCTGGTTCAAGATCGCCAACGGCGTCACCGAAGCGAAAGGCAACGGTGCCGGATTCTACGGAAAACCTTACCAACCGGGCGCTATCATCAAGAACGACGCCGAATACATCCTCTTCCTTCGGAAGGGCGGCGAATACCGCTCGCCGTCCACCACGCAAAAAGCCCTCTCCATGTTGAGCAAGGACGAGATGAAATCGTGGCTTCGCTCCGCCTGGTTCGACATCAAAGGTGAATCCACCCGCAAGGGACATCCCGCGCCGTATCCTGAGAGCCTTGCCGTGCGTTTGATCAAGCTCTTCTCCTTTGCCGGGGACACCATTCTCGACCCCTTCGTCGGGACAGGCACGACCAGCCTGGCGGCAGTCGCCACCGGCAGAAACAGTATCGGCAATGAAATTGAACCCGCCTATTTCAAGATGGCTGAGCAACGGCTGCGGTTAGCCACGGGAATGTCGCGAGTCGTCGGCGCAACTCACGCATCGCTGCAAGTAAAGAGATGAGTGAGGAGAATTACGCTCTCCTCAGAACGTTCCGCGGCCTCTTCGAAGCCAAACCCTATCGCCATCGTGTCGCCAACCTTGGCGACTTGGTTGCCTCCCATCTATATGAGGACCTCGTGACTTTGAACAAATCGGATAAGCTGGTCCAACGCGTTCAGCATCACGAGCGTGTTGTGAACCTGAAGAACTTGATGACCGGTAAACCGTCCCGGCGCGGCGATGGAACTTTTGGCGAGCTCGTCCCCGCCGCGGTCGCCCTGACCGAGAAGGGAATGCTCGTTGCCCGTGGTCCCGTCGCCACGATTGAGATTGGCGCCGAGACAAAGATCCTTGCCAAAGCAATGATCAAGCAGATCGATCGCGTCATTACCGACCTCATCAATCAAGCGACGCAATTCAAGCGCGGCGGCGGCAATCCAATTTGCGTGGCCTTCGTCGGCATCAACTTCGCCGAGCACTATGTATCCTTTGAAGGGCGCAAACGCTGGCCGACCGACGGCAAGAAATAAAAGCACCCAATTCAGGAAGCCGCTCAAGCCGAACAACGGCTCAGCGATAAGGCCCGCTCCGCCTTCGACGAATTTCAAATTCTTCGGTTCCGCGCCACCAACGCGCGCCCGTTTCCTTTTGATTGGCTCGACCTGAACAAGACCGAGATGGAATATTCATCCGTCCTGACGCGCGTCTCCCGCGAATACGACCGACGGTTCTAGCGGGGTCCGATGTCGACCGCTTTAAGCGGTCGAGTTCAAAATACCCGATCAAAGATTGGTGGTGGTCGCGCGTGCGCCGATCGTCCTCGGTCCGAATTTTATCCGTTCTGGTCAAAGCTCGCTCGGAGTTTACCCGTCCTGGTGGCCGTGGCGACCGAGGCGGGTGGCGAGTGGCGACCGCGGCGGGACCCTTGCCTTTTTTCTGCGATGGGCGGATATCGATGATCGTCATGCCGCTGATTGTAGTGCATTTTCCTCGCTCCCAAACTCTGTTTGGAAGCGCCCTTGCTCCGGCAACTCCGTTGCATGGCTGCAGGGAAAAGTTCTGCCCGTGGGCTCGGGATCGACCAGGAGTAGGACAGCATCGTCTTGCCCCGAGCAGACCTGCTTGCCACCCCAACATCATTGTGTTGCCTACCCATGCAGACCTGCTTGCCACCCATGTTAGTTTGCTTTTCTCAAGATCTTGACGGCCGGAGGCGGCCCAGCACTACCCGTTGAGGTGTGGAATTGGGGTCAGTGTGGGGTCAGTGTGCAAATCTTGACCCACCACTGCGGGCTCGTCTGCACGCGAATAAGCGACCAGCTGGCGGGCGAGCGCCGCCTGCGGTTCTTAGTTCCCCGTTATTTGTTATTGGGCGGGAAGAAATTGCGGAATGCGAATTGCGGACGGCGGAACAGAGCTTCGCCGCGTGATTCGCTCCGCCTTTGATCCGCCGCCTCCGATGCTCCGGCGCGCCACGGTCTCACAGCCGCGAGGTGGCTGACACCGGTTGGGCCGATCGAAATTCCCCCGCTCTAGCGCCGCGGCCGCATGTTCGGCCTCTTGCGGTTCAGTCCAAATCGGCCGAAGCCCCAGCCGCTGTAATTCACATCTACGAAAGAGCCGTTTTGTAACCATAGCTCCTGAAAATAATGGTCACGTTCGCTTGGAGTCATCTGCTCCAGAAAGGGCAGGCTCGAAGTTTGGGCAATGACTATCTGCCCGCTTGGCGCGTCAGTGGTTGAGCCCTGTGGCATCAAAGCGGGACTCGACTGGACGGGTTGGCCAGGTGTCTGATTACCCGGTTGAGACGGAACCTGACCGGATTTAATGAGCGCCGCGCGTTCCGCTCTCAGAAGTGTTCGTTCATCGGCTGACTCAGGTGTGCCAGTCAAAGGTCTCGCCAAAACGCGATCGATCTCGACGATTCGTTCAGCGGCTGTTGGCCGATTGGGCATCGCCATTGGGGTTGCTACCGGCGCCAGAGATGCCGCTACTAACGACGGCGCGGGTTGGGCATCACGGGAAGTCGCTTTGTCGCTCTTAGAGCAGCCGAACGCGAACGAAACGGCCAACAGAAAAACGGCTATCCAAGTTCGCCCTGAACCTTCGCTCTGAGAATGCACGCGCATGGCAAAAAGACCGAAACGCTTCAGTTACCATAGTGCTCAGATTTTTCCGCCAAAGTCCAGCATTTTTATAGGGAAACAACTGGGATTGATAGCGGCAGCGAAACCGGAGTCCGCTGGTGCGGCTGAAGATCTACACGTTTGACATTTTATCTCCTGACCTTCAGCCTCATTGCGGCCTTCCGAGGCGGGCCTTTCGGGAAAACCGCGGTTGGGGAAGCTCCTCGAATTTCTCACCCGGGGTTGCGCCCGGACGAGTGCCATTCGGGTCAGTGTGCAAATCTTGACAAGTCTCTGCTGACGAGCTGGGCGGGGCGGGCACCCGCGGTTGTTGGTTCTCGGTTATTCGTTATTGGGAAGAAGCGAAAAGTAAAAAGTAGAAAGTAGAAAACGGGGACGGGGTCTCGCTGCGATTGCTGAAGCGGAGAAACATAGTTTCGAAGACAATTGCGTTCCCAAACCGGAGTTTGGGAACGAGGTGAAAATGCATAGACACGACCGCATGCTCGCGCGCTCCGTCCCGGCGCGCCGCCTTATCTCGCTGGTCGTCCTCTGGTTGCTGGCTGGGGTGCTATTAACATCAGTGACCGCGGGTGAGCCCAATCCGGCACCGACGCCGCGCGTGTTTTTCCAGGATCAACCGAAGGGTTTGGGCGAGCATTTCACGGCCTGGAAGTTTAACTATGTCGGAGAGATTTTCGGCAATCTCTCGGGCGGGATCAGGCAGGGCGCGATCTACGAGGGCTACGCCAAGATCGGTCTGGCCTTGAACCTGGAAAAGCTGGTCGGCTGGGACAACACGGTCTTTTACGTCAACCTGCTTTATCCGCACGGGAGCAGTCTCACGCAGGGGTATGTGGGCGATCTCAATACCGTGAGTAACATCGATACCTACGACAGTCTCCGCATCTTCAAGCTCTTCCTGCAGACGAACTGTTTCGACGATCGATTGACGCTCCGTCTCGGGATCATGGCGGTGGATAAGGACTTCTTCGGCTCGGAGGGCGCGGGACTTTTTCTGAACAGTGGCTTCGGCGCGTTCCCCGTCATCGGGCAGGATCTCGTGGCGCCGATCTATCCGGTCTCGGCGCCGGGGTTCCGTGTGACCTGGCAGGCGACGGAGGCAGTGTTCCTGCGCGCGGCGGTTTTCAGCGGCGATGTCGGCACGGCGACCTCGAATCGCCATGGGACGCAGTTTGATTTCTCGGGCAAGAATGGAGTCAGCTTCTTCGAGGAAATCGACTGGAGAACCCGCGTCGTGAACGATCTGCCCGGAGTTTACAAACTGGGCGGCTTCTATAAC
>JBDTCM010000330.1:0-5522 GCA_039923575.1 Chthoniobacterales bacterium | reverse complement strand
GGCCACGCGACGAGGTTACTGGCAAGCCGACGATTTGGCCAACTTTTGAAAGCGCGGATCATTCCGGAGCGGATTGTCCAAGACAAACCGCACCTGCGGATGCCCTTCAACGTCGCGCGGCGACAGGGGTTGATCACGCACAACAGCGTCTTCGCTTCATAGTGAGTGTAGTGAACGTTCATGTCGACAGAGGCGTGGCCGGTGAATTTCATCCTCGAGCTGGAGCATTGGTCATAAATTGAATCATAACATCCAATAGCGTGCAGGCATGTTTGCCGATGTGTCTTTTCATAGGCAAGACGGTGGTCCAGTAGGGTCATGAACCGAAAACGGGGGTTCGATTCCCCTCACCCGCTTATTTCTCTGCTTTCTTCGGGGCGAGGAAAGCGACCAATTTTTCGAAACGTGGGTCGCCGCGCAGCGCATCCCATTTCGGATCGAGTTTCAAATTGCCATAGCTTAAAGTGTTTGGAGTCTGGACGGTGGCCGCGATCTGTTCGATGGCGAGATCTTTCTCGCCGCACCAGGCATAGATGACGGCGAGGTATTTCATCAACTCCGCACCATCGATCGCGTCCTTCGTGATCGGGAGCAGCTCGACCGCGCGGCGACCGGCGCGGATCGCGGCTTCCTTGTTTCCGAGCGCGGCGTCGATCAGTCCGAGCACGCAGAGAGCATTACCGTAATCGGGTTGTTCGCTGACCGTCTTTTGCACTTCGGCGCGCGCGGCAAGGAAAGCGGTCTGCGCCGCGACCGCATCACCCGTGGCGCGAGCGGCCAGACCCTGGCACCAGGAGCGCGGGAAATTAAGATCGATCGCGATTCCGCTGGCGGGAATGGCAGCGACAGCCTGGGCGATGGCAGGTAAATCGCGTTCGCATAACGACACGTACAACCATTGATCGGCGAGATCGCTGGCTGACTGCGGATTCTTGGAAAGGAGATTTTGAATGGTCAGGTGCAGCGGCCGCGTGTCAGCGTGCCATTCGAGATCGACCAACGCCCGGGTGACGCGCGTGTCCAGATCATCAGGAGCGAGAGCGAGCGCGCGATCCAAAGCCGCCGCCATCGCGCCGAATTGCCTTAACTCCTGGTAGCTGTAGGCAATCTGCTGGAGGATGAAAAAGTTGCGCGGATCAAGCTCGAGTGCCCTTTGCAAACTGCGCGCTGACTCGTGCCAAAGACCCTGGCGACGATCGATGTAGCCGGTGAGTTCGAAGATCTCGGAATTGTTAGGCAAGGCCTGCTGGGCGAGGGCCAGCTCGGCGCGAGCGTGGTCGTAATCGAGATTGCCACGGTAGAGGAAGGTTGCCCGGGCGAGGTGGGTCTCGCCGGCATCCGGGCGGAGGCGAACGGCGGCTTTGAGCACGGTATCGGCCATCGCGAGCCGCGCCGGGGTGTGGTCGAAACCGAAAAAGTAGAGGTAGTTGTGCGCGGCCGCCAACTGGCAATAAGCGAGGTAAAAATTCGGATCCCGCGCGATCGCCTGGTCGAGTGATTGCACCGCCTGGGCCAGTTTTTCATTGATTTGGGCGTTGTAGGAAACACTGGTAATGAGGGTTTTCCCGCGGACGTAGAGATCGTAAGCGACGAGATCTTTCGTCGGGCACTCGTCGGTGGCGGCTTTCTCTTGCGGCGAAATGCTGGCCTGCATTTCAGAGGCGATTCGCTGCACGAGGTCGCCATGCATTCCGAAGAGGGCGCCCGGCTCGCGCTCGTAGCTATCGGTCCACAACTTCGCGCCCCGCCGCGCATCGGTGAGATGGACGCTGATTCGCACTTTTCCATCGATGCGCTCCAGCCCGCCTTCCAAAATATAGGCCGCACCAAGGCTTTGCGCGATTTCGCGTAGATTGCGCGGGCTGCCTGGAGCGTAGTCGCTGACCGAAGTGCGGCTGATCACGCGCAGATCCGCCACTCTGGAAAGCGCGGTAAGAATGTCGTCCTGAACGCTGTCGGCCAAAGATAGATCCTGCTTACCCTGGTCGAAATCCTCGAAAGGGAGCACCGCGATACTTTTCTCGGGGAAGGAAGCCACATAGGTCGATTCCAGCGACGCTGGCGTCGTGATCTGCGGCGCCAGCCGGCGCGACAAGTTCCACAACCCGAAGCCCAGCGCCAATGCCACTGCAACCATGACAACGGCGGAAAAAGCACGCCGTCGATCAGGAATCGAGGGCGCTGAACTGCCAGAATTTGCAGCCGGCTTTTCGGCTTTGGGGTCTGACGGTTTTTTCGTTTCCGCAACCGCGTCGCTGTAGAGATTCATCGAAAAATTCAGCAGGTGTTTGTGCGCTGGCGACGCCGGTGCTGGGCAGGCGCTCTGCGTTCCTTACAAGCAGGAGATGTTCCAGCAGGACCGTGCTTACCCACCCCATCAGCAAGGTTGTTTGCCGCAGCCGCCTAATTCTTTCCGTTTAGGCTTAAAAATAGCTCTCTCTACCCCGACACTCCATGTTGCACCTGCGGGATAGCTCCATTCGCCAAAAAATAACCCTCGTGATCATGCTGATCGCGGGCGTGGTCTTGCTGCTCGCGTTTGCGGCGCTCTTCTGGTTTCAAGCCTATAATTTGCGGCAGCAATCCGCGCACGAACTCGCCGTCGTCGGCGAAATCACGGCCCACAATTGTGCCGCGGCCGTCATTTTTAAAGACGAGGATGCTGCCGCGCAAATCCTCGGCGGGCTCAAGACAATGCCCCAAATCGTCAGTGCTCGCCTCGAACTGATGGACCGGCAGCGGCTGGCGTTTTTTGGCGCGGCGCGAGACGAAATCGAGATCAAGTCGGCGCGGTCACAGGTCGGCTACCAAATGGACGGCAATCGCATCCTGCTCGCGCAACCGGTCCTGCTCAACGGCAAGCGCGAAGGAACGCTCTACCTCCTGGCCGATTTGCACGCCATGACCTCACAACTGCTCGGGGTTTACGGCGGCATCTTCGCTTTGGTCCTCGCCGCCTCGCTCCTTTTCGCGTTCGTTCTTTCGAGTCGGTTCCAGCATTTCATTACTGATCCGATTCTCAGCCTCGCTGGCACCGCGCGCACGATCGCCGACCACCAGGACTATTCCGTCCGCGCCTCCAAAGTGTGCGGCGACGAAGTCGGAGCGCTGACCGACGCCTTCAACCAAATGCTGGCGCAGATCCAATCACAGGATAGCGCGCTGCACGTTGCGCAGCAGGAATTGCAGGAACAAGTCAACGCGCTCCAGCGCGAAATCAGCGAGCGCGAACGCGCCGAAGCAGCCTTGCGCACTTCGCAACAAAAGTTGCTCGAAACCTCGCGGCTCGCCGGTATGGCCGAAGTCGCCACCGGCGTGTTGCACAATGTCGGCAACGTCCTGAACAGCGTAAACGTCTCGGCCGGGCTGGTGGTGGAGAAGATCAGCCGCTCGAAAGTTCCCCAGATCAGCAAGGCCGCCGCGCTCCTCACGGAACGCAATGGGGACCTTGGGAACTACCTAACGAACGACCCAAACGGCAAGAAACTGCCGATCTTTTTCGCCAAGCTCGGTGCGTTTCTCGAGGAAGAGAATGCTGAGCTTCTGCGCGAGGTCGACCAACTCAGTCGCAACATCGAGCACATCAAGGAAGTCGTCGCGATGCAGCAAAGCTACGCGAAAGTCAGCGGAGTCTTCGAAAATCTGCCCGCGGAGCAGTTGGTCGAGGACGCGCTCGCGATGAACATGGGCGCATTCGAACGCCATGGCGTGACCGTCGAAAAAGATTTCGCCCCGGCACCGCTCGTCTGCGTCGATCGGCACAAAGTCCTGCAAATTCTCATCAACCTGATCCGGAACGCGAAGTACGCGCTCGACGATTCAAAACGCTCGGAGAAGCGACTCAAGATAAGCATCGCCGCGCGGACGGAGCGCGGCGTCAGCGTCAGATTGACAGATAACGGCATCGGCATCTCGCCGGATAATCTCACCCGAATTTTTGCGCACGGTTTCACGACCAGGAGAGACGGCCACGGTTTTGGACTGCACAGCGGCGCAAATGCCGCGCACGAAATTGGCGGCTCACTCACCGCCGAGAGCGCGGGCCTTGGGCACGGCGCCACCTTCACTCTCGACCTTCCAACCGTTGCTACCCCATCCATCAAATGAGCCAAGTCACGTCCCAAGCTGGTTTTCGGATTCTGGTCATCGATGACAATCCTTCGATCCACAACGACTTCAGAAAAATCCTCGATGCCTCGACCTCCGCGGAAAAGGAAGAGCTCGACGACTTCGCGACCCAATTGTTAGGCGTGGCGCCTGATCCTGCGCAGGACGTTGTCTTCGAGATGGACTCGGCTTTCCAAGGCCAGGAAGGTCTCGAAAAAGTTCGGGCCGCCGCCGCCGAAGGGCGACCGTATTCGGTGGCGTTCGTTGACGTCCGAATGCCGCCGGGCTGGGACGGAATCGAGACAATCACTCACATTTCGAAGGAATTCACCGATCTGCAAATCGTCATCTGCACGGCCTACTCCGACTACTCGTGGAACGAAATCGCCCAGGCGATCGGGAGCACCGATCACGTTCTCGTTCTGAAGAAACCTTTCGATAATGTCGAGGTGACACAGATGGCGCACGCCCTCTCCCGGAAGTGGGAGCTCACCCAGATGGCGCGTCAGCAGGTGGATAACCTGGAGGCGTTGGTGAGCGAGCGCACCACCGAACTCCGCACCGCGAACGAAGAACTTACCAGCGAAGTTACCGAGCGCACGTTGGTGGAATCCGCGTTGCGCCACTCGGAGGAGCGATTCTCCGGCGCCTTCCACGGCAGCCCCTTTCCGATGGCGATCCGGCGCCTCGACGTCAGCGGTTACCTCGATGCCAATGCCAGCTTCGCCGAGCTCCTCGGCGTTTCGCCCGACGAGGCGCTGGCCAACGACGCCCTGCAGTGGACCGAGCCCGGCACCGACGAGAAAATTGCGAGCAAACTCACCGACCGCTCCGCGTTGCGCGACTTGACGGCGGCGATTCGGACACGCGCCGGCGAGACACGCCAGGTCCTGGTCACCGCGCAACTCCTCACGCTCGACCACGCTCGCTATCAGTTGCTCATCCTTCAGGACATCACCGACCGCGCGCGTCTCGAGGAGGAACTGCGCCAGGCCCAGAAAATGGAGGCGGTGGGCCGCCTGGCCGCGGGCGTGGCACACGATTTCAACAACATCCTCACCGTCATCCTCGGCAACACGACGATGCAACTCGGCCGGGAGCAGTTGGATGAGAACCTCTCGAGCGCCCTGCGCCAGGTCGTCCGCGCGGCTGAGCAAGCCACGGCACTTACCCGGCAGCTTCTCGCCTATAGCCGCAAGCAGATCCTCCTGCGTCGCCCGCTCGCGCTCAACGAGGTCGTCGAGCAAACCGTCGGCATGCTCCGGCGAATCATCGGCGAACATATTGTGATCGAGCTGGAACTCGCTTCGGATCTCCCGCCCATCTTCGCGGATGCGAGCAACGTCGATCAGGTCATCATGAACCTTGCTCTCAATGCCCGCGATGCGATGCCGGAAGGGGGACGACTCACGATC
>JBDTCM010000329.1:0-6742 GCA_039923575.1 Chthoniobacterales bacterium | reverse complement strand
GATCACGGAATCATTTTTCAATATGGCGCGCTCAGCACCGAGCCAACGCCATTGCCGCTCATGGATGTGCTCGGCAAATCGCTGACTGTGCGCGGCTATCTGCTCTTCGAGATCACGCAGAATCCGGAGCGGCTGGGTGCGTGCAAATCTTTCATCCTCGATGGTCTCGCTTCCGGAAGACTGAAACCGATCATCGGGAAAACATTTTCTGATCTCGAACAGATCGTCGAGGCGCATCGCTACCTCGAAAGCAATCAGCAGATCGGCAAGATCGTGGTCACGGTCTGAGCGCGCCTGGCCTTCCCGCTACTCGGTGGGAGCGCCTCGAAAAAAGGCACAAACTTTCCGTAAGAAGCGCCCGCAGGCATCGTCCCTGCTATATGGCCGAGGTAGCAACGTTGGGATTAATCTCCTGGTCAGCCAGCGCGCTGCGGGGAGAGGTGTCTCGACAGAGCGACCATGACACCGGCTGCACCTACATCCAATGAACGCGAGCGGCTTGCCGCGCTAGAACGCTATGAAATGCTCGACACGCCGTCGGAGGCGGAGTTCGACGACCTGACCTCCCTCGCCGCGCAGATCTGCGGCACGCCCATCGCGCTCATTTCCCTGGTCGACGCCCACCGGCAGTGGTTCAAGAGCAAGGTCGGTCTCGAGGCGGACGAGACATCGCGCGAGGTCTCCTTCTGCGGTCACGCCATCCACGGTCATCATTTGTTGGAGGTGCCGAACACGCGCGAGGAATTCCTCTTTTACGACAATCCGCTCGTGACCGGCCCAACCGGGATCCACTTCTACGCCGGCATGCCCCTGGCCACACCCGACGGGCAAAATCTCGGCACTCTCTGCGTGATGGATCGCGTTCCGCGTCAGCTCACCCAAACCCAGCGCGACGCGCTCGGCCGCTTGGGACGCCAGGTGATGATTCAAATGGAGCTGCGCCTAACGAATCGGCGGCTGGCCGCAGCCGGCGAGGAGTTATGCAAGGCGGAGGAACGCTCCCGCCTCGTCATCGAAGCCGCACCCAACGCCATGTTGCAGGTGAACGAAGATTTCCGGATCACGCTGCTCAATTCGCAAGCGGAAAAACTGTTCGGTTACTCGCGCGAGGAGTTGATTGGTCAGCCACTGGAAATGCTGGTGCCGCAGCCCAAAGATGGCGCCGGTCTCTTCAGCGCCAGCGCACCGCGCGCCATGAAGAAGGGTCGTGAGCACACCGGCCGGCGGAAAAACGGCACGGAAATGCCGCTCGAGCTCGGCCTGAATCCACTCCCTACATCAACCGGCACGCTGCTTCTGGTCTCCATCGTCGCGGTCGCGACGCGGAGACGGACAGACCATCAAATCGACCGCCTCAAGCACGATTTGAAACAGAAACGGCGCCAGATCGAGAAGGCCCGGCGCGAACTGACCGACCTGACATCGACCGTTGCGCAGGATCTGAAAGCGCCTTTGCGCGGGATTGGGTCGCTAGCGAACTGGCTCGTCAGCTCTTATGCGAACAGGCTGGACGGCTCCGGCCGGGAACAGTTGAATCTGCTCGCGCTCAAGCTCCGACGTCTCAACGCCCTCCTTGAAGGCATTTCGACCGGCTCCGCGGCGAGTCGGAGCCATGAGGTGCAGGCCGAGGTCGCAGAACATTCTGCGCCCGCGAAAACCCGGGCCACGGCCATCCGCCGAGCGGGTTCTCGAAAACCTGCGGAACGACCTTCATCAAAAATCGTCGCCACGATTGGATACTCGACGGCACGCGTTCACGTTCCGGCCAGCGACCTGGAGAGCGACGAGCCGATGAGCAAGATCGCGATCGCGGTCTGATAAGGCGGAGCGGGAATTGCCCGGTCCTGCCCGGACTTTATTTGCGGTTCGCCGATCGGCGCTCGCTACTTTGCCCGTTTCAGCGTTGACGAGCGGTTGTGGCGTCGCAGTGTGCTGTTACGGCTCTGCGCACCGTCGAAGGGCAGTTAACTTTCAAAGAATTGCCAGCAGACATGCGATGAGCCGGGACTTCGAGGAACTGGATTTCCAGGAGACGCCGCTGGGGGAATTGATCCTGCGGCGGCGGCGGATGCTGTCGTTAGGCGGGCTGGAAGTTTACGAAGTGAAGCTGGGCGAAGCCTTCCTGATGTCGAGCCTCTTCCATGAAGTCGAAGTGGCGCTCGCTCATCTCGGGCTCTCGGAATTGAAAGGCGAGTCGTGGGATGTCGTCGTCGGCGGGCTGGGACTTGGTTACACCGCCGCGGCCGCGCTCGAGCATCGCGAAGTCGCGTCGCTCCTCATCGTGGATGCCTTGCCGCAGGTGATCGGTTGGCACCAGCGCGGCCTCGTGCCGCTCGGTGCGCGGCTGACGAGCGATCCACGCTGCCGGATGGTGGTGGCGGATTTCTTCGCCGGCGCGCGCTCCATAGAAGGATTCGATCCGGAGTTTTCTGGCCGGTTGTTTCACGCGGTCTTGCTGGATATCGATCATTCTCCGCGCGACCTGCTGCACGCGAGCAATGCCGCTTTTTACGAAGTCGACGGACTGCGTGCGCTGTCCGCGCACTTACACCCTGGCGGAGTCTTCGCGCTTTGGTCGGATGATCCGCCGGACGACGAATTTCTCGACGCGCTCGGGGCCGCCTTCGCGACGGTGCGCGCCCACATCGTCACTTTTCCTAATCCGCTCCTGGAAAGGAACTCAGAAAGCACGGTCTATGTCGCGGGCAAGGCCGGGAAGTAGCTGCCAGGCTAGAATGCATCTCACTGATCGGGCGAACACTGGAGGGACGGGCTCTGTCCCGTCCGTGTCTGCCAGAGAAACACGGACGACACGGAGGTCGTCCCTCCATTTCGCTGGTTCGTCCGATTTACGAGATAGTTTCTAGGCTTTGCCGCCGAAGGTGACGTGATCGTCGAGGTCGAGGAGGTCGAACCAGGTTTTGACGTCTTCCCGGTTGGGGTTGAATTCACCGACGCGTTTGGCGAAAAACTCCAGCGTCTCGACATCGCCGTCCGGGCCGCGCTCGTTGAAGTGGGCGCTCCACTGCTGGATTTCCCATGGGGTGCGTTTGTTAGGCGCGTTCGCTTCGATCCATTGCAACATCTCGCCATCGCCTTTCCCGGTCGCGAGCTCGGCCTTTATCTGCTCGGGCGTGATCCCGGTGAAGCGAAACCAGTGATAGTCGGCCGGATTGTTGTATTTGAATTCGCCCGCGGTGCCGGCCAGGTCGGCCCGGCCCTTGTCGAGGATGCGTGGGAGGACAACATAGCCGCCGAGCCGCACGCGCGGGCTGCGGGGTGGCCGTTGGCTGAGGTTCGGCGCGTGACTTAGATCTGAGTTCATGGCCGCAACCTAAGCGCGGGGAGCGATTCGTAAATCAAACGCGCACCTTTGCTTTTGCCGGGAAGAGCTTGTTGACGGCACTATTCGTCGCTTTTTCCAGAAGCATGCCCCAGGCGCTGAGCACCGCGAGGGTCGCGATCGTGATGAGGAAGAACATCCAGAGCGGTACTTCACGGATGCGGAGCCCGAGCCAGATGGCGTAGGGCTGGTGGACGAGGTAGATGCCATAAGAGAACACTCCGACTAACGCGATCACTTTGGCCGGGCTTGGGAAGCGCGAAATCATTCCGGCCACGCCGAGGATCACGAGCAGAGCGCAGGCGCCGGTCGCGAGATCGACAAAGGTGTAGGTGAAGCCGCTGTAATAAAGCCAGAGCGCCCCTGGATAAAGGAGCAATCCGGCGAGCAGGCCTGGGCCGCGCAGAAGAAACCCTTCGACTCGCGCCGCCGACTGGCTGTGCCACATCCCCAGCGCCATGCCGAGGGCAAATTCCGGAAGCCGACAAATGGCGAAGCCGCCCAGGATCCAAAGTCCGTTTTGCGGGTAGGGGACGAGCATCAGGTAACGCACAAAAAAACCGAGCGCGCACGCCAGCAGCAGGAAAGTCCACGGTCCGAGTTTGCGCGCCGCCCAGAAAAAGAGCGGGAAGAGCAGATAAAACTGGATGAGCATGCTGAAATACCACCAGGCGGCGTTCAGGTACATGAAGTTCATCGTGATATCGATGAAGCGCAGCCCGAGCAGGCTCAGGAAAATGCGACTATCGACCGGCTCGAGACGCGCGACGAACGGCGAGACCAGATAGACGAGATGCGCGACCCAATACATCGGATAGAGGCGGAGAAGGCGGGCGCGATACCAGGCTCCCCAGGAAATTGATCCCGCGGCGGCTCGGCGCATGGTCGATTCCATCAGCGCCCAGCCACTGAGAATAATGAAAGCGCCGACCGCGTGAAAACCGCAGTTGGAAACCTTGAGCCAGGCCATCCCGAGGAAAGTCGTTAGGCCAGCTGCGACCGTGCTCCAGTCGGGCGGGGGAAGCGATCCGTGCTCGAAGTAGGTGCGGAAAAAATGAAAGTAAACGACGATGAGGATGGCCAAACCTTTTGCCACATCGAGCCAGAGAAGCCGCTTCACGGTGGTGGGGTTAACAGCGCCGCCGCCAATTAGAAAGCAAGAAGTGAGAAAGATTTGGTTGAGCCTAACGAATCAGGCACTGTCGCGTTTCTCGATCACGACCAGAGCGATGCCGCCCAGGACCGCCGCCGCCGCGAGCAGAAAACGCAGGCTGAGCGGTTCCGAGGAGAAGAATTCCGCCACTGGCGGCGAGGACGGGCACGCTCAATTGCACGGTCGCCGCGCTGGCGGCTTTCAAACTCGGCAACGCGCTATACCAGATGACGTAACCGAGGCCGGAAGCGAGCGCGCCGGAGAGAATCGCATAAACCAACCCGGCGCGATCGATTCGGGCCCAGGGAAAAAGAGAAACGCTGAGCACGACCGCGAAAGGAACGGCCCGAAGGAAATTGCCCGCGGTGGCGCTAATGGGATCGCCCGCGCCTTTGCCACGGAGCGAATAGATGCCCCAGGCCACGCCGGCTCCGAGCATCAAAGCGGAGCCGCCTAACGACGGTGCGGAGAGCCCGGGAAAGACGAGCAGCACCAGCCCGGCGGCGGCCAGGGTTAGGCCGATGAGTTGTGGTGTCTGCAAGCGTTCCCCTTTGTGCAGGCCCCAGAAGATCATCGTCGCCTGCACCGCACCGAAAAGGAGCAACGCGCCGGTGGCCGCAGAGAGAGTGCGATAGGCAAACGAGAACGCCGCCGCATAGGCGAAGAGTGAGAACGCGGACAGCCAGCTGCCCGCCCGCGCCCGCGACGTGCCCCGCACCCGGACGATGAGCCAGAGCGCGATCGCGCCGGAAAAAACGCGGATGAAAGTGAAGCTGGCCGCATCAATCCCGGTCTGCTTGAACGCCGCGCGACAGAGGAGGGAATTTCCGGCGAAGGCGATCATCGCCGTCAGCGTCAGGAAAAAAAGTCGCGTCGGTTTCATCTCCTTTGCTCGCGCCGTTTGGTCTTGATTCGCGAGGACAAAGCCAACCCGGACTTTCCTCCCCGGTCGGCCTTGCTAGAGTCGGACCATGAGCTCATCGGATTCGCTCGCGGTCAAGCCCCCTAACGACGACCATTGGAAGTTCCTGCGCGACGTTCTCGTTTTCCAGTTCAAGATGTTTCTCGATAACGTGCGCGACTTTGCGCTCATGCCGATCTCGCTCGTGGCAGCGTTGATCGACCTGCTTTTCAAGGGAGAGCGGCAGGGTTCATTCTTCTACCAGGTGCTGCGATGGGGCGCGCATAGCGAGGAGGTGATCAATGTCTACAGCTCGATCGAAACGCCCAAGGTCAATCCCAACTACACCGTGGACGCCGTCATCGCCAGGCTGGAAGGCGTGCTGGTGCGGGAGTGCGAGAAAGGTGGAACAGCCTCCAACATTAAGACAGCGATGGATCGGGCGATCGGTCAAATCCAGACCGAGACCAGCGGGCCACGTGACCGGGCAAAAGAGGCGGTCGCGCGGGCAACGGAGAAATTGCGCAGCAAGTTCGACAGCGGCTCGAACGAGAACGGAAATTAGCCCAGCAACTCGACGGTATCGCCTTTGCGAATCATCCCCTCGACCAGGACGGCAGCGTAAACCCCAGCCATCCCCTCGTGATTTTGCGCCAACGCCTTGAGCAGCGCCGGCGCCTTTTCGGCCGTATCGGGATCGAGCGTCATGATCACGCAGCGCCCATCGCGCTGCAGGACGGAGACCGTGACCTTCGGGCCGATGCGCAGCGAGCGGCCAACGAACGCATCTTCGGCGAAACCTTCGCTTGTCGTTAGGTCGAGATAGAGGTTGGCGCGGAAGCGTCGTTTGTCGACGGGGAGGCCGGTTTCTTCCGCCAGTTTACTCGCCGTCTGCACGGCGAAGAGCGAGAGAGGGCGGCAATCGGTTTGGGCGCGCTCCGAACGTCGTAGCGCGAGGTGATGCCCCTGGTCGATTCCCGCGCAAAGCATTCCAGGCAGTTCCGGATGATCGATTGGCACCGTTCGTCCCGTCGGCGTCGTGACATCGAGCGTCAAGTCCTCGGGTTCGCCGTAAACGGGCGTCGTGCCGGACCCGAGTTTTTCCGCTTCGGTCAAATTGGCCGGCGCGATTGTTTTCTCCGGATGGCGGAAGCGCGGCCGGTAGAGCACCATCTGGTTCTGCTCGCGCGCCGTCAGATACGGCAGGCCCTTCCGGGTGGCCGAACTCTGGAAAGCGAAGAGCCGGTCGCCGTAGACGCCGGCAAATCCGGCGAAGACCGCATCCAGCTCTTCGCCGGCCATACTCTTGACGGGATAACGCCAAAGGCTTTCAACCGTTCCGATT
>JBDTCM010000328.1:0-5820 GCA_039923575.1 Chthoniobacterales bacterium | reverse complement strand
ATTGCTGGGGCGTCGTCCGCGTGCGCGCGAAAGCTTTCGGAGTTTGCCGGTCCGATCGCCTCCGCTCTTGTCGTGCGGCCGAGATGACCGACCTTGCTGGTAATGAATCCTCGACGCTTTTCCGTGCTCCTCTCGTTAATGATCGTAGTCGCCACGGCGCCAAGGCTGGCGGCCGCCCCAACGGCGCCCGGAGCCTACCGAAATTGGAGAGGGGAAATCGACCAGGTCGTGGTGAACCACTCTTTCCGCGCCGATGATTACCAGGATATCCAGGTGGACCCGCTCGACATTACCAATGTGACGGTGCCGGAGAGGAAGGGCGAGTCCCGGCCCGCGACGATCGCTGTTTTGCCGTCGCTAAAATCGGCGTTCATGGATGGGCTGCAAAAGGATCTGCGCCGGCGGAAACCGGCGTCGGGGTCTGCGGGAAAGGTGTTGCTCATCCGGGTGCATCTCACGAAAGCCGATCCGGGCACGCGGTTTCCGCAACTTGGCGACTTCAAGGCAAATTCGGCCAAGCTCGCGGTCAGCGGTGAGGTGATCGATCCCGCCGCCAACCTGATCTTGGTCGAGTTCAAGCAGGAGCGGTGGTCCGGCGTGGTCTCGATCGGCAAGACCTCGGCGCAGCTTCTCCAGGATGCTGCGCGCCTGATCGGCACCGACGTGGCGCATCTGATCAGCGAATTCTAGCCAGCTTGCGGGCAGGCTTGGCACCTCCGCGTTTCTCTGCTGAGATGTTGGCGTTCGAGCGGTGTTAAACCCGAACGCGAGGAACAGTTTCTATGATCAACAAATTCATTCGTTTGCTGGCCGCGGCGACCGCCTTGAGTGCGCTGACGCTCTTTGCGCAGGAGAACCCGACCAAAGCGCCGGTGGGAACGCTCACCCTGCAGAAGAAGACCTACCCGCTGCGGCACGCGCTCGCTTACGAGACGACGATCGACAACGAAGCAGCGATCGCGGTGGTCTTGAGCCGCCAGCCGGTTTCGGGAGAAAAACTGAAGGAAGCGAGAGAATCGGAAAAGGAGGGTGGGGACGGCGATTTCGATCGGCCCTATCTGAAGCTGATCTTCAACAAGACGGGGGAACTCAACTACTGGAGCGCCGCTGCGGGGGGCACGTCGCTTGGCCATTCGAGCGGCAGCGCGACCGGAGAACTGAAACGACAGGACGGTCGGGTGAGCGGCAAAGCCAGCCAGCCGACGGAGACGGAAGGAACGTTTCCCAGCGGCTTCGATGTGCGTTTTGACGTCGCCCTGCTGAAGGCGGGCGAATCGGTGCCGGTGTCGACGAGTAAAAAATACGGCCCGGCCGCGAACGTGAAGCCTTCCGTCACCGGCATCTTCAAGGGCAACGGCAAAGAGGCGAAGCTGGCTTATGTGTCGGCCCATTGGCGCGAGCCGTTCGACGATAAGCCGAGCATCGTGCTGGTCTTCACGGAAAAGGATCATTCCAAAGATCTGAAGCCCGACTTCAATGCTTCCTTCGGCAAGTTCGGCAGCGCTTTGACTATTTCGCTCCATGAAGATGGCGGCATCTTTGGTTGCGAGGTGGCGCACAGCGCCCACCAGAAGCGGGACTTCAGCTCGATCGGCAACATCGAGACGACGGATTTTTCCTACGAAGATGGCAAGGTCGAAGGGGAGCTGACCACCAACGGCCAGGTGGAGACCTTTGGCGAGACGTGGGAAGTGAACCTCAAATTCGTCGCGCCGCTGGGCGAGATCCCAAAAGAGTTCCAAGTCGCCGAGCCGGAAAAGCCGGCGAAAGAGGACAAGTCCGCCCAGCCTAACGACGCGTCCGCGTCAACCGAGTCGCGCGACGAGCCGGCGGCGCGGCCGGCGGTGGCGGAACTCAAGGCCAAAGATCTCGCCCTAACAAAAGATGCAACGGGC
Source organism: Chthoniobacterales bacterium (assembly GCA_039923575.1). Lineage (GTDB taxonomy): Bacteria > Verrucomicrobiota > Verrucomicrobiia > Chthoniobacterales > UBA10450 > Palsa-1392. The sequence continues at coordinate 3,925 of JBDTCM010000328.1, read as the reverse complement.
GTCGAGTACCAGGCGATGATGGAACACGTGCTCTTCAAGAGCGAAGCGGACGTGAAAAGCGTCTGCGCGGAATTGGCGGCAAATCTCAAGGCCCAGGGATGGGAGAACGATGGAATAGACATGGTCCAGCCGAAGTCCTCCATCCTGAAGCGGAAGCGTGGCGAAGCGACCCTGACGATATTCGTGAAGCCGGAGAATGGAGGCAGCGAGGTGAAAATGTTCACCGAGGGCCTTGCCTGGGAGTAAACGCTGAGGGGGAGCGCCACTTGCCCGCCTTATGATCGGCGATGAATGATCTCGTGACGCTCGAGAAGCCGTTAGGCGTGATGGCCAATGGTCACTGGTATGATCTTCAAAAAATGCCGAGGTGAGCGGCAACTTGCCGAGATTCACGGACCGACCTCTTATTTTTCGTTATTTTCTTCCGGCAAGGATTGACATGGCCACGCGCTTCTGAGAATGACGAGCCATGAAACTCGCTCGTCGCACACTCGGAATCAGCACTGTCGCAATCATCCTGATCATTCTTTTGATCATCGCCCTCGGTGGCGGCGGTTATGCGGGCGGCGGTTACTATTATGGCCCGGGCGGACTGCTTCTCATCATCCTCATCATCCTGCTGGTGACGGGCAAATTGTAGACGAGGTGGCGGGCGAAAACGCACCTGACGGTTTTCGTGAAGCCGGAGAATGGCGGCAGCGAGGTGAAAATGCTCCCAAGGTTGTGGATGACGCGGAGCATCCTGCCATTACCGGGCCACGGAGCAAGGGATCACTCTGGCCCTGGCTGATGGTCGGCAAATTTCCGCAGCCTGGGATGAAGTGCGATTGCAGGGCTCAGCGGAGATGTATTTCAAGCCAAGTGTCACTGCCCTGACCAGGATCAACTTTCTCGTTGGCAACACACCTATCACCCTGCATGTGACCCGTCTGAGGCGTCGTGGCAGTCGCATGTTTCTGCGTTCGCTGCCTCACCTTTGCTTTCGATCGCGGGGTCTGTTAGAACAAGGCGCGATCGCAATGCGATGAATCTGCCCAAAACAAAATATGCGCGTAGCGGCGATGTCCGCATTGCCTACCAGGTCACGGGCGAGGGAGCTTTCGATGTGGTCTGGGCGCCGGGCACGATGTCGCATCTCGATCTCGATTGGGAAATACCGCAGCGCGCTCTCTTCTTTGAGCGCTTCAGCAAGTTCTGCCGGCTCATTCGCTTCGATAAACGCGGCACCGGCCTCTCCGATCGCCCGGTGCACATGGCGACATTGGAGGAACGGACGGACGATATCCGCGCGGTGATGGACGACGTCGGAATCAGGAGCGCCAACATTTTCGGCGTGTCGGAGGGCGGCTCGATGGCTTGTCTCTTCGCCGCCACTTATCCCGAGCGGGTGGTGTCGCTCCTCATCTGGGGAGCGCAAGCGTGCTGGATCGCGACGGAAGATCATCCCTGGGGGCAAACGAAAGAGGAGAACGACGAAATGCTCGCGATGGTGCAGGACGATTGGCCGTCGATTCCTTACATCATCGGCCCCGGCGCCGGCATGGGACCCGACGCGCCGCCGGAAGCGGTGGAAGCGGTCGCTCGCTACATGCGCGCGGCGGCGAGTCCCTCGGCCGTTTATGCCTACGAGGTGATGAACGGTCAGATCGATACCCGGCCGATCCTGCCGGCCATTCAGGCGCGTACTTTGGTCATGAATCGCACGGGAGACCTCTGCGCTCGGGTCGAAGCCGCGCGCGACATGGCCTCGCGGATTCCCGGGGCAAAATTCATCGAGTATCCGGGCAACAGTCACTCCGCGATGCTTGACGACATGGACGTCGTGCTTTCCGACGTTCACGAATTCATCACCGGCGAGCGACCGATTGACTCCTTCGATCGCGTTCTGGCGACGGTGCTTTTCTTCGATATCGCCTCATCCACCGAACGCGCCGCAGCCATGGGCGACACCGCATGGCGCAATGTCCTGGACTCCTATTACGCCGTCGTGCGCAAGGAACTGGTGCGCTATCGAGGCAAAGAAACCAACACCACGGGCGACGGCTTTCTCGCGACGTTCGATGGCCCGGCGCGGGCCGTGCGCTGCGCGCTTGCGGTCGCGCTCGCGGTGCGCCAGCTCGGGATCGAAGTCCGTGCCGGCGTGCATACCGGCGAGTGCGAACTGATGGGGGACAACATCGGCGGGATCGCGGTCCATGCCGGCGCTCGGATCATGGCGAAAGCCGAACCAGGCACCGTGATCGTGTCACGGACGGTGAAGGATCTTGTCGCCGGTTCGGGAATTAATTTCCAAGACCTGGGTCTGCACGAGCTAAAGGGCGTGCCCGGCGAGTGGCGGCTCTTCTCTGCGAGCTAACGGACGCATCTTTATCACGAACCCTTCGCGGGGTCGCTATTCTCCAATGATCTTCACCAGCACGCGCTTGCGGCGGCGGCCGTCACTTTGGAAAAGCTGAGAACTGAAAGCTGAAATGCTGAAAGCTTTTGTGAGCGCCGGCCCGGGACTTCGAACCAGAGATGTTCGGTGAGCGATTCATGCGATCACAATACATCGCGACGGCGAGTTGGTAGCGACGTGCGTCGGATCGGACCGTTCGTTGATTTTCCCGGAGTGCTAGCGTCGCTCGCGGCCAGGGGTCACGCGGTCCCTTCGATCGAGTGTCGCGACAGAGCCTGTTGAAACACCGAGTGAGAGACCGTGCGCACTCAATAGCGGGTGTGACGTCAGAACCGCTTTCCCACAATTCTCCCGGGCCAAAGATTGCGCTATACGTGAGTCACGTATAGCAGGCGAACGAACGAGCGCGTGGTTGCAAGCAGCGGGCTAAAAATTGAAGATCCGCGACAAACCAATTTCGAAGGCCCAATCAAAATCGCTTTTGAACAAATTCCGCTGGGGGGAGTGGTGCTATACGTGAATCACGTATAGCAGCAGAACGAGCGAGATCGCGGGTGGCAAGACCACTAAGGAGCGTCGCCGGAGCAGTAGGCTGAAAATTAAAGATCGCAAAAAACCAACTTCGAATGCCCGCTCAGGATCGCTTGCAACAATCCCGCCGGCGGGCCTGGCCTGGGACGGGGAGTAAGGAGAATTAGAAGACGGGAAAACCCTGCTTGACGCCTGTCGGGCGATTCGAGATTCTCGCTCGCCAATGGCGCAAACCAATTCATCCCTGCAACGCTGGGAGCCGGTCGTTCTCAGCATCCTCCGCATCGTCATCGGCCTGCTCATCCTCGAGCACGGCATGCAAAAGTTCTTTCACTTTCCGCCACCCGATCATCCGATGGGCGGTCCGAGCGGCCTGCCCCCGCTCATGATGATCGCTGGCACGCTCGAGTCTGTCGGCGGCCTCCTCCTCGTGCTCGGACTCTTCACCCGCATCGCCGCCTTCCTTCTGGCGGGAGAAATGGCCGTCGCCTATTTCATGGTGCACGCCCCTGGAAGCCTTTACCCGATCAAGAATCACGGCGAACTCGCCGTCGCGCTCTGCTTCGTCTTCCTTTACATGGCCGTCGCCGGTGGCGGGTGTTGGAGCGTGGATGCCATGCGGAGAGGATGAAAGCTTGATTGAAACCACGGATTTCACGATGAACGGAGCCGCCGGGGGCAGCGCGACGTAGACAACGTCGACGCGTTGGGCGTAGCCTGGGAACTTGGCAATGTTCGAGTCAATGGAGCCGATGGGTTTTTGAAGCGAGATAAAGATGCCACCAGAGGATACGGGAATCTAAAAACCGGCGCGGCCGTGTTATTCGGGTGACATTTGCAACCACCCCAGATAAACCGTGAGCGTGACTGCCGAAGTTTCGCTTCCTTTGCGCAACATGGCTGATCGGTACCCAGGGCTGACGATCGCAGTTGCCGAGTGCATCTATGAGGCCGCGTGTGTCTGCTTAGACCGCCACCACACGAGCCCAACCACTT
>JBDTCM010000327.1:0-3480 GCA_039923575.1 Chthoniobacterales bacterium | reverse complement strand
CGCGTACGCCCTGTAGCAGTTTGCCGGGAGCGTATTTTTCGCGGATCGCCATCAGGCCGGGCATTTCCTGCTCGGCGATCGAGATTTCCTTGCGGCCCCAATCAGCCAGGCTGATGTCGGCGACTTTGTAATCCTGTTCCTCTTTGATTCGAGGGGGTTTGGTGGTGGTGGACATAGTTTTAAGTTTTAAGTAGTTAAGTTTTAAGTGGAGCGTTTTTGCGCGACGCGCTTGAGCATGGAACGACGCAGGCCTTCGAGCATCGACGACAGTTCTTTGGATTCGATGACTGCTCGATCAAACGATGCTTTTGTCAGCAGTTCCAACTTTCGCGCGATATAGAGTTGGGTCCGCAATTCGCCACACGAGCCTTTCGCGATGTTAAGGAAATGCGCAAAATCCTTCGCACTGCCGCGTTCGGATCCCTCTGCGACGTTGGACGGTATCGAAAGCGCCGCACGGCAGATTTGGTCTTTCAGCGTGAATTCCTTGCAGGCTCGAAAGCCTTTGAAAATATCGACAACCAGTCGGCAAGCGCGTTGCCAAACCTCCAAATCCTCAAACGATTGATAAGCCATACTTAAAACTTCAAACTTAAAGCTTAAGACTACTGCGCGGCGTTTCGCAGCGCGGTTGCTTTATCAGTTTTCTCCCAGGTGATATCAGGATCGTCCTTGCCGAAGTGGCCGTAGTTGGTGGTTTTTGAGTAGATGGGTCGGAGGAGGTCGAGCTGCTCAATGATTTCGGCTGGCTTGAAGGAAAAGATGCGATTCACCGCGTGTTCGATCGCTTCTTCCGGGACCGCGTTGGTATCGAAAGTGTTGATGTTCATGCTCACCGGGTTCGGGTAACCGATGGCGTAGGCGAATTGGATTTCACAACGCCTGGCCAGCCCCGCCGCGACCACGTTCTTCGCCACCCAGCGCGCCATGTAGGCGGCACTGCGATCGACCTTGCTCGGGTCCTTGCCCGAGAAAGCGCCGCCGCCGTGCCTGCCCCAGCCGCCGTAGCTATCGACGATGATCTTGCGCCCCGTCAGGCCCGTGTCGCCTTCCGGACCACCGATGACGAAGCTGCCGGTTGGGTTGATCAGATACTCGGTCGATTCGGTCAGCATTTCGTTAGGCAAAACTTTCCGGATCACTTCCTCGATAATGAAACTGCGGATTTCCGAGTGCTTCACGTCCTTTGTGTGCTGGGTGGAAACGACGACGTTGGAAATGCCAACCGGTTTGCCGCCCTCGTAAATGACGGAGACTTGCGATTTCGCGTCCGGGCGCAGCCAGCCCACCTTGCCGCTCTTGCGGATACCGGTCAGCTCGCGCCCGAGCCGATGGGCAAACATGATCGGTGCCGGCATCAGTTCCGGCGTTTCGTCACAGGCGAAGCCAAACATCAGACCCTGGTCGCCCGCGCCTTGTTCGGCGTGTCCCTTGCCCTCCGCTTCACTCGCATTCACGCCCTGCGCGATATCCGGGCTCTGACGGGTGATAATGTTTTGAATGCCGATCTTGTCGGCGTGAAAGACGTCGTCGTCGTTCACGTAACCGATCTCGCGCACGGCGTTGCGCACGATCTCATCGATCGGCACGACCGACTCGAGCGGTTTGTCGCTCGCCAGATTGGGAATCGTGATCTCACCGCCAACAATCACCATGTGACTCTTGGCAAAGGTCTCGCAGGCGACGCGGCTGTTGGGATCCTGCTGCAGGCAGGCATCGAGGACGGCGTCGGAGATGGTGTCACAAACTTTGTCCGGGTGACCTTCACCAACGGATTCGGAAGCAAAAATGAAACGACGAAGCATAAGCGAACGGGAAGGTGAAGGGTTAAGAAGTTAAATCGTCAAATTGGGTGAAGGCACGGCGGTTTAACGTTTTACGCTATCCAACATATTGACCAATCATGATACGTCGATGTATCGTCTTTGGATTCCATGGCGTCAACCATAAATTTCCTCCGCTTGCTGGCCGACCCGACCCGGCTGCGCCTGCTCTTGCTGCTCGAACAGGAGGAACTCTCGGTCGCCGAACTGCAGGACATTCTCGGGATGGGGCAATCGCGCATCTCCAGTCATCTCGCCCAGCTCAAACGCGCCGGAGTGGTGGAAGATCGGCGCGCCGGCAAGAACGTTTACTATGGCCTAACGACTGGCCGGAAACTCGACCCGCAGCAGGTCAAGGTGAGTGAACTGACCCGGCTTCTCGCCCGGGAGATGCCGGAGACGAAGCGCGATCGCACGGCGCTCAAGGTCGTGCTGCAAAAACGCCAGGACAAAGCGCGCGAATATTTCGATCAACTGGCGGGACGCTTCGGACGCAGCCATTGCCCGGGCCGCTCCTGGCAGGCGCTCGCCCACACCATGATCGCGCTCCTCCCTCCGCTCACCGTGGCCGATCTCGGCGCGGGCGAGGGGACGCTCTCGCAATTATTGGCGAAGAACGCGCGCAAGGTCATCGCAGTCGATAACGCGCCCAAGATGGTCGAGTTCGGCGCCAAGCTGGCGAAGAAGCACGGTTTCAAGAATCTTGAGTATCGCCTCGGGGACATCGCGGATCCGCCGATCGCGAAGGGCTCCGTCGATCTCGCGATCTTCAGCCAGGCGTTACATCACGCGATTCATCCCGAGCGGGCGATTGCCGCGGCGCACCATATTTTGAAAAAAGGGGGTCGCGTTGTCGTGCTCGACTTGCTCAGCCATCGCTTTGAGAAAGCGCGCGAACTTTACGCCGACCACTGGCTCGGGTTCAGCGAAGTGCAGTTGCATCAGTGGCTCGATGCCGCCGGGTTCAGCAATATCGAGGTGACCGTCGTCTCGCGCGAAAAAGAGAGCCCTCATTTCCAGACGGTTTTTGCCAGCGGCGTGAAATAAATCGCGCGTTTTTGGGTGGTCGCGTGTCTAGGCTGGGAAGAACCTGCCTATGAAATCAATCACTCTTGCGAACGCCTTCGCGATGACCGCGCTTTCCACGCTCACCGCGGGCGTGCAGCCGGCCCTGACCATTTAAAACCAGAATTTTGCGGTTGTCCGTGACGCTGTGCCGCTCGATCTGAAGCAGGGCGTGAATGACGTGCGCTTCACCGAAACGACCGCGCACCTCGAACCGGACTCGGTCATTCTGCGCGATCCGCAGGGCAAAATGAATCTGCAAGTCCTCGAGCAAAATTACCGGAACGATCCGATATCGCAGGAGTTGCTCCTCTCGATGTTTGAGGGAAAAACAATTGAATTCCTGGTCAACTCACCGAACGAGCCGAGCAAGATCGTTTCCGGCAAGGTGATCCGGAGCGGCTATGCCGTGCACGCGCAAGCGGCCATGCAACGTTACGGCCAGAGCTACGCGATGGCCCAATACAACATGGCTGGCGGCACCGCCCAGCCGATCATCGAAGTGGACGGCAAATTGCGTTTCTCGCTCCCGGGCCAGCCGCTCTTTCCCCAGCTCGGCGGCGACACCATTCTCAAACCGACGATCAACTGG
>JBDTCM010000326.1:0-3887 GCA_039923575.1 Chthoniobacterales bacterium | reverse complement strand
GCTTGTGAACCAAAGACGCGGTCTTTTGGAACGATCGGGTAGTCGGATCATAGATCGCACCAGTCTGGAGATAGGCTTGACCCGTATCCCCGCTCTTACCACCTGCGACCAGCACGGTATTGTCCAGGAGTAAGGTTGCAGTATGGCTCTTCCTCGCGTCGATCATCAGACCCACTAACGAAAATGAGTTATTCGTTGGATCGAAGAGTTCGCTTGAGTTCAGGGTGACTGAGTCGGTGCTGCCGGCGGTCAGTAAAACTGTGCCATCATTGAGGAGGTTGGCGCGATGCTCGTTGCGCCCAATCTGCAAATTGGAGATGAGCGTAAACTGATGCGTGATCGGATCCAGAATCTCAGCGGACTGCAGGGTCCTATTTCCAGTTACGCCACCGGCGACCAAGATGCTGCCACTTTGCAACATCGTAGCGGTTTCGACCCCGCGGTCCTCGATCATCGATTGATATGGCGACCAGAGTTTCGTACTCGGGTCGTAAACTTCATCCACGGCCAGGAAGCCGCTCTCGAGCGAGATGCCACCGATCACGACCACGCGGCCGTCGCCTTGGAGGATGGCTTGATGATTCGACCGGTTGTACATCATCGGCGTATCAATCGTGAAAGTTTGCGCGACCGGATCGTAGACCTCTGTCTCGTTGTGCGGGCTGGTTCCTGAGAAACCGCCGGTTATAAAGACGGTGCCATTGGGCAGAAGGACCGCGGCCAGATTAGCCCTGGGGACTTGCATGTGATTACTGAGGAGAGTGAATATCTGCGTCGCCGGATCGTAAATCTCCGCTACGTCGGTCGCGATACCGCCGATGTATCCACCGATGATTAAGACCGTGCCGTCCTGCAGTCGGATCGACGAATGACTGTCCCGATTCAACGGAATTCCGATGGTGGATGTGAAGCTCTGGGTGGGCGGGTCGTAGATGTCCGCCGATTTACCGCCCACGATCAGCACCTGCCCGTTATTTAGGAGCGTGGCGGTGTGTTTGTTCCGCGGAATCCGCATGCCTTGGAAGGTCTGGGTGAACGCCCCGGTCGAGGGATCGTAAAGCTCGGCGGTCTGCAAGGGCACCGTGCCCTGATCGCCACCCGTGAGCAGGACCTGTCCGTTAGGCAAGAGCGTCGAAGTATGATCGGCCCGCGCCGTGGTCATATTCCCGGTTGGGCTAATGGTGTTGGTCGCCGGATCGTAAAGCACCGCGGAATTGAGCGTCGCAGTCTCGTTAACGCCGCCGTTGAGCAGCACCTTGCCCGACGGAAGGAGCGACGCGGCGTGGCTGGTGCGCTCCGGACTGAGTGGAATGGTCTGAGGCTGCGCGGTAGCAGCGCCGAATAGACTGAGGACGACGAGTAAAACGGTGGAGTAAAGAATTTTCACAGTGCGAATTCAGCGAAAGCCGGGCCGGGGGTGAAGCGCCATTGATTCCAGAGCAGGTACCATGGCATCGAATGCCCTCCTTCGTCCAGTAAATTCGGAAATAATCCCGGCCAAAGAACGCGCGCGATGCCCGCCCCGCCTGTTCGTCAGGCAAAAAACGCCGCCCTCCGCCCATTCGGCAGCGGTATGGCACCTGCTCCCGCCAGAGCGCGGATTGGACATGCGGGCGTTTTTCCCTAGGGTGCACGCCTGCGCTTCCGCCTGACGGCCCGGCGTCAGCCCGCTTCGGCGGCGATTGCTTCCCCCTCGAAGCAAAACAACGACAGCAAACAATCACTAACTTACACCTTTGAATACCACGCTTAAAACCAGTCATCTCGTCGCGCCCCACGGCGGCGAACTCATCAACCTCATCCTCGAGCGCGACGCCGCTTTGGCGACCAAAGCCGAGTCGCGTGATTTCCCATCCTGGGATCTCACCCCGCGCCAGATCTGCGACCTCGAACTGCTCCTCAACGGCGGCTTCTCCCCCCTCAACGGCTTCATGAACAAGGCCGATTACGAGAGCGTGTGCAGCAACATGAAGCTCGCCACCGGCGTCCTCTGGCCGATGCCGATCACCCTCGATGTCACCGAGGCCTTTGCCAAAACCCTCAAGTCCGGCAGCAGCAAAGTCGCCCTGCGCGATGCCGAAGGCGTCATGATCGCCATCCTCCACGTCGAGGACATCTGGCAGCCCGACCGCCAGGCCGAAGGCAAAGCTGTCTTCAACACCACCAGCAACGCCCACCCCGGCGTCGCTTATCTGATGAACCGGAGCAACCCGTGGTATGTGGGCGGCCGCCTCGAAGGCCTCCAGATCCCCAGCCATTACGATTTCAAAACCCTCCGCCTCACTCCCGCCGAGTTGCGCGCCGATTTCGCCAACCAGGGCTGGCGCCGCATCGTTGCTTTCCAGACCCGCAACCCGATGCATCGCGCCCACGTCGAGCTCACCTTCCGCGCCGCCAAACAAGTCGAGGCCAGCCTTCTCATTCACCCATCCGTCGGTATGACCAAGCCCGGCGACGTCGATTATTTCACCCGCGTCCGCTGCTACCAACTCCTCGTCGGCAAATATCCCGCCAGCACGGCCAAGCTCTCCCTCCTCCCGCTCGCCATGCGCATGGGCGGTCCGCGCGAGGCGATCTGGCACGCGCTCATTCGCAAAAACTACGGCTGCACCCATTTCATCGTCGGCCGCGACCACGCCGGCCCGGGTAAGGACACCGATGGCAAACCATTCTACGGCCCCTACGAAGCGCAGGAGCTTTTCAAGAAAAACGAACCAAAGATCGGGGTCGAGATGGTGCCCTTCCAGATGATGGTCTACCTCGAGGACAAGGATAAATACATCCCCGATAACGAAGTGCCAGAAGGCGCCCGCGTCCTCAACATCTCCGGCACGGAATTGCGCACCCGCCTCAACGAAGGGCGCGAACTTCCGGCATGGTTTACCTATCCCGAAGTCGCGGTAGAATTGCGCCGCAGCTTCCCGCCCCGCGCGAAGCAGGGCGTCACCATCTTCTTCAGCGGACTTTCCGGGAGCGGCAAATCCACCATCGCCAACGTCCTCATGACCAAGTTCCTCGAAGTCGGCGGCCGCCCGGTCACGATGCTCGACGGCGACCTCGTCCGGAAACATCTCTCCAGCGAGCTCGGTTTCTCGAAAGAGCATCGCGACATCAACATCCGCCGGATCGGCTACGTCGCTTCCGAGATCACGAAGAACGGCGGCATCGCCATCTGCGCCCCGATTGCGCCCTATGACGCGACTCGCAAAGACGTCCGCGCGTTGATTGAGCCCGTCGGCGGTTTCATCCTCGTCCACCTCTCCACCTCCGTGGAAGTGTGCGAAACTCGCGACCGCAAAGGCCTCTACGCCAAGGCGCGCGCCGGCATTCTCAAGGAATTCACCGGCATCAGCGATCCTTACGAAGAGCCGACCGACGCTGAATTGCACATCAACACCGCCGACCTCTCACCGGAAGAAGCCGCCCAGGAAATCATCCTCCATCTCGAGCGCGAAGGCTTCATCGGCATGGACCGCAACCACGCCTAACGAGCGACTGTTTCCCAGCAACCGCCGCTTGCGAGCTTTGTCTTGCAAGCGGCGTTTTTGCTTTCCTGCTCCGTCCTCCTCGTCCTCGCCCACCATGGAGGGAAGCGCTTTCAGCGTTCGCGCGGCCTAATTTATAGCCGGGTCATTGAGAAGGACAGCAAGCGGGTGGCCGCCTACACCAACCGTGGGGCTGCTTTGGCTGTAACCGGTAAACTCGAAGCGGCGCTCACAGACTTATCGAAAGCCATTAGTCTAAACCCGCTGGAGCTCAATGCGTACATCAATCGTGCAAAGGTCCGCATCATGCAGGGTGAGTTCCACGGCGCCATAAAAGAATGTGACCAGGCTTTGCGCATCGCTCCTCAAAATGAGGTAGCCTTGCAGTTGCGCGCGAGTGCG
>JBDTCM010000325.1:0-3125 GCA_039923575.1 Chthoniobacterales bacterium | reverse complement strand
ACTGCTTTCTCGGATGGACAAAACCGCCTAACGAAGTGGAAAAGATCGCAGTCAGCCAGGTCAATTCTCGCGCGGATCGGGACGCCTTCATCAAGTTTCCGTGGGAGATCTATCGCGATGATCCCGCGTGGGTGCCGCCGCTCCTGATCGAGCGAAAGGAATTTCTCGACCGCAAAAAGCACCCATTTTTCGAACACGGCGACGCGGCGCTCTTCCTCGCGCGCGCGGGCGGAAAGATCGTGGGGCGGATCATGGCGAGCGATGATCCGAACTACAACGCGCTCCACAAAAGCAACGTCGGCTGCTTTGGTCTCTTCGATTGCGTGAACGATCAGGCCGTGGCCGAGGCCTTGTTTGAAGCCGTTTCAAACTGGCTGCGCGCCAAAGGCCGCGACGAGATCATGGGGCCGATCGATTACTCGACGAACTACGTCTGTGGATTGCTCGTCGAAGGTTTTGAGTTTCCGCCCACGCTCCTCACTTCGCACAACCCGCCCTATTACGCGGCGCTGATCGAAGGGCTCGGGTTTACGAAGACGATGGACTTTTATGCCTGGTGGTTTTCCGAACCGGAACGCGCCGCGAAACGCCTGCGCCGGCTCGCAAGCGCGCTCGAGAAACGGCACTCGGTTAAGATCCGGCCCGGGAACTTGAAGAACTTGAACGAAGAAGCCGCTCGGATGCGCGAGATCTACAACGATGCCTGGAAAGACAACTGGGGCTTTGTGCCTTTCACCGAAAAAGAATTCCGGTTTATGGCGAAAGAACTGAAGCAACTCGTTGTCCCGGAGTTTACTCTTATTGCAGAGATTGGCGACGAACCGGTCGGTTTCATTCTTTGCGTGCCGGACATCAATGTCGCGTTCAAGAAAATCAACGGCCGCCTAACGAGCTATGGACTCCCGATCGGCCTCGCCAAATTGCTGTACTACAAAAGCCGAATCCGCACCGCGCGGCTCATCGCGCTCGGGGTTAAACCAAAATATCGTCGCGGCGGCATCGCCGAGATGCTCGTCCTGCGCATCATCGAGGATGCGATGATCAAGCGCGGGTTCACCGGCGAGCTGAGCATGACGCTGGAAGACAACCATTTGATCAATCGTTTCCTGCACGCGATCGGGGCAAAGAAATACAAGACCTACCGCATCTATCAGCGGAGGCTTTGATTCGCGCCGCCGCCCCGGCGAGAGCCAGGTTGTAGCGTCCGCTGTCCGCAACGGATTGGGCGTGGCTGGAAGCGCAGATTATGCGCTGAGACAGCGCACGCCACAACACCGGTAGCGCGCACTTATTGGACTGCAGGCAGATCGCGAATTCGTTGGGGGCGCTTCTGCCCGATGCGCTGCAGGCGGTTGCTCACGGTCGCGCCCACTTCGCGGCCGAGAAACCGCCACGGGTGATTCACAAAGAGCGAAGTGTTGATCGTGCAGTAAACGCCGCAACGGGCCTGGCAATCCTTCTTCTTATTATAGCTGAGGAGATCGGCCGGCGTGATATCCATGATGTCGCGCTCGGTCCGCACCTGGCTGCAAAGCCAGAATTTGCCGGTCGAGGAAACGAAAAAATATTTGTAGCCCGCGGCGCAGGTCCACTCCACCGGCTCGCGCCGCAGCATTGCTTTCTGGTAGGCGAAGAGATTCCAATTGGTGTGAATCTTTTGCCCGTTGCGCTTCAAGGTCTCCTGCTGCTCGATGAAGCCGAGCAGCGGATCGGTTGATCCCGGTTCACGCAAGACGCGGTTGCGGATGAGGTCGTCGTGCACCGCCCGCGCTTGCACCGGGATGCCACGATCCAAACAGGTGTCGACCACTTGTCCCATTTCATCGAGCGTTTCCTTGAAGAGGACGGCGCTGATGTTGAGCTTGATCTTGGAATCCTTGAACCAATCGAGCTTGGACAGGATTGATTTCATCGATTTGCGCGTGCTCTCGATCGGCGTCATCCGGTCCACGGAAATGTGGATGCTGTCGAGGCCAGCCGTTTCCAGGTCGGCGAGGAGCTCGCGAGTGAGGAGAAAGCCATTGGTGGACATGCTCAACGGATAAAAGCCGAGTGACTTGGCGATGCGGACCAATTCCACGATGTCGGGATGCTTGAGCGGCTCGCCGCCCTGGAAGCCGAGACGCGCGACTCCGAGATCGCGGATCTTGGTCATCCACTTTTGGAGGTCGCCCACCGACGGATGAGGAATCGAGTTGTTGAACTCGTTGCAATAATGGCAGTCGAGGTTGCACTGCTCGGTCACGTAGAGGTGCGCCGCCCAGGGTTTGGAATCAAAAATTCGAGAGATCGTCCGGAGAGTGGACATGCTCTACTTTCCTCGCAGTCACAGACATAATGTCAACATGCTCCGCTCCCTGGCTTGTCATATGCAAAATTTTCGGTGGGCGATCTTCTGGCTCATCCTCCTGACGGCCGTGACGCGGCTGCCCGCGTTGCTGCATCAACAGCCGATCATCAATGAAGCGATCTATTCGGTCGTCGCGAATGAGCTCGTCGACCACGGCCGGCCCTACGTCGATGCGGCGGAGCGCAAGCCGCCGCTTCTTTTCTGGGTCTATGCGGCGATTATCGAAGAGGCCGGAAAATACAACTGGAAGGCGCTGCACACGGTCGCGCTCCTCTGGACGCTCGCAACGATGGCAGGCCTGTATGTCATCGGTCGAGAATTGCGGGACCGCACGACCGGCCTCATCGCGGCTCTCCTCTACAGTATTTTCCAGCCTTGGGCGCGCGGACAGAATCTCGCTTTCAACGGGGAACTGATGATGAACCTGCCTTTGGTCTGGGCCTGGGCGATTGCTTTCCGCAAAAGCTCATCGCGTCAGCGGCTCGACCTCTTTGCGGCGGGCGCGTTGCTTTGCGCGGGATTTTTGCTCAAACAACCAGCCGCCATCGCGGCCGTACCGATCGGCATCTATTTGCTGCTTCCCAGTTATCGCGAGAGGCGCGGCCTGAGTAGAGCTGAATCGCTTGCGCAAGGGGTCGTCCTTTCGGCGGGATTCTTCATCACTTTGGGCGCGGTCGCGCTGATCCTCCAGCACCAGGGAATACTACGGGAGGCGTTCAATCGCACGATCACGGACAACGCCCTCCAGCATGTTTTTTTCGCCAAGGGCTTTCGC
>JBDTCM010000324.1:0-4510 GCA_039923575.1 Chthoniobacterales bacterium | reverse complement strand
CGTCGAAAGAAAAGCATTGGGCGCTTGAAAAATGACCCACGCCCCGACAAACACTCCCAGGCAGGTGGTCAGGAGTGGAATCCACCAGCGGCGGAGGAGGAGCGCCTTGTAACGATGCAGACGGGTGAGAAGCGACGTCGTGACCGACGCCGGCGAGGAGCGTTCAAAAGCTGGGTTCGCCATAACTAGAAATTCACCAGTCTCTGCGGGACGTAAATCTGATCGTCTGGACGCAGGACAATGTCATCTTCGGTATGCCCCTGTTCGATGACTCGCTTGAGATCGACGACCAGGTCCTGGCCATTCTTGCGCGTGATTTTAACTTTTCGCTTATCGGCAAAATCACCAAAACCGCCGGCCCGGATCACAGCTTTACTGACAGTGTAGGTCTCATCAGTCGGGATTTCCTGAGGCCCCTGGCCTTTGACGGCGCCATAGACATAGATCTTGCCACGCGATTTCTCGCTGACTTTGTCGACGGCCAGGATGACGGTGGCGTGATAGTAGTATTCCTTTTCCAGAGCCGCCTTGATGTTATAGGCAAGTTCGCGACAGGTCTTTCCCTGGGCCGGCACGAGCCCGATGTAAGGCACTTCCAACTCCCCGTTGTCGTTGACGCGCAAACGTTGCGAGACGTTGTCGCGATCTTCGACCACCCGGAAACTGACGAAGTCATCGGTGCCCAAACGCTTCTTGTCATCCAGCACGGACATGGAGTTGGTCCGTAAGACCGTATTGCTGGCGGTCCCATCGGGCGATTGATCGACCGCGGTCGCCTTCGGGATGACCGGGGATGGGTTGTTATCCTGCGCGAAGGCCTGTGGCCCGGCGAGGAGAGCACACGTGCAAAGGCTGCATAGAATAAAGGAGCGCTTCACAGTTGCATGCCGTTGGTTTTAGAAACTGTAGGTGCCGTCGAAAGAGATGCGGTTTTGCTTGTAGTCGCGAAGGGGCTGATCCGATTGCTTCTGGGTATATTGATAGCGCAGCCCGAGCGTGACGTGCGGCGTCAACTGGTAGCCAACCGTGGCCGCCCCGCCGTAGCGCTGGATGTGCTCCGAGAACACTCCACCGGAATCGTCGCCGTCTTCGTAGAATGCCTCCGTCGCGAGGAGGACGTGATTGATGATGTTCCAGGTCGCGGTATGTCGAACGTAGTTCAGGACGACGAAGTTGGAGTTAACGCCCAACTGCGACTCATGGCCGGCCGCGAGAGTTTGCGAGATCGCGGCATTAATCCGATGGGAGAGCAGCAGGTTAGCGTAGAAGTCGCTCCCGTCGCTCGTATCACGGACCAGGCCGCCGCTATCAAAATTAATGAATTGGTAACCGGCGGAGGCGCGGAGCTTGAGATAATTGGTCAACTGCGTCTCGACGAATGGCCCGACGCTATAGGTGACGGAATTGTTCAGGACCGCCTGATCGTAATAGTTGTAAACGGCGGTAGTCTCCAGTCCCGCCCCGGTCGTGGAGGTAAGAGCAAAGTAAGCGCTAAAGGTCAACTCCTCCGCATTGCGATCGAGATAAGAAAAAGCGTTGGTGGTCGAGACATAGGTGTAGTGGTCGTAGCCAAAAGTCAGCACCGCCTTGTTCAGATCCCAGAGAACCGAGACCCCGCCGGTGTTCTCAAAGCGGCCGTAATCGACCACGTTGCTCAACTGGATTTGCGCCACCGGATCCTGTTGCAAGGAAAAGCGATCATGCACGTTGATGCGGAAATCCTGGACGAAGATGTCGAAGGCCAATTGCGAGCCGGGCGCGATGATGACGCCGTTGGTGTCGGCGTCAGGATGATTGAGGTAAAAGCTGTAACCGAGCCCAAGATCGAGGCGGAGGGTGTTGAGCTGCGTGACCGGCCAGATCGCGTCGATGTTGAACTGCGGCCGGATGATGATGTCATCCTGCTTATTGGTTTCAGCCAGGTTGATGTTGTCGTTGTATTCGATCCCGGTCGTGACGCTGAAGCGGAAACGGACCGGGCCGAGAAGAAGATTGTAGGGAATCTGCTCGATCGACTGGCGGCGTGCCTCGGCCGCGGCTTCGCCGGCGAGCGAAGGTCGAACCGCGTCCTGAGCCCGGAGGGCCGGGGCCAGGAAAAGCAGGGCAAGAAGAATTGAGGAGGCCGCCCGGCGGGCAGCACTCAAGTGGATTTTGGAGTCCAAGCTCATAGGTGGTTAAGGCGCGATCTAGGTTAGCAGATGCAATACCAGGGGAAGGATGATAGTTCGGCGCACCCGCTCAAAGGCGGAGGCGTGAATTGGAACTAAGGGATGACAGCAGCCCCAAGCGGTTCTGGTTTCATCGGCTTGAATTAGGTCGTATTTGGCGCTTATTTACAGGATTGCCGAGTTGGGGGCAAGCAAAATCGAGGCTCGTTGGAGACGAATCCACCCTTCGGGGGTCCTGAGAGAGCGCGGATCCTCCAATCGACAGTGCACTCTTGATCCGTCGAAAGCCGCTACGGAATTGGCGTGATTAAAGCTTTAATTGAAAATGTGTCTGGCCCTGATTCGATCACGAGTTTCCTGATCTCGGCGCGCAGGTACCTTGTCGCGGGATCGCTTTTTCTAAGTCCGCTCGTGTGCGCTGGCAATGATGCACTGACTTCGGGGCAGGCGGGCCGGCAGATTGAATGTGTTGCCCCGGGCAGGACGGAACCGGTCAGTCTGGCGATGAACGATGCGGAAATCCGCTATGCCCTGCGGCGCGGCGTCACTTCCTTCATCATCCATCTGGCCGCCCCGGGTCAGCGGCGGTGCTTCACACTCGTCAACGAAAACATGGCAGCTGCTGGGAAACTCTCGATTGCGACCTCGAACGAGCGACTCACGGCCGACAATCCGCGGTGGAGCGCCGTGGACGGTGCGGTCACCTTCCGGCACAAAAGGCTCTTTGCGCTCTCGCTCCTGGGGGTCGACGCCCAATTCGTCAAGCTCACCTTCCAGGTGGACGACCTGGAAAAAGTGGCGCGGCACGAGGAAACCGAGCAACCGGCAAACCGCTTCACCGCGCAGCCGTAAGCCCCCGCGCGATTTGCTACAAGCTGGCGCGAATCGCGTCGAGCTGATTGGCGGAGCCGAGCTTCTCGTTCTTGTGCGCGATGAAATCCGCGTAAGCCTGCATGAAAATTTTGCCCGGCGGCCGGAAATCGAACTCGGCTGGTTTGTCCCGGAAAAATTCACGGTGCACGCGAGTCCAGACGAGGCGGCCGTCGGTATCGATGTTCACCTTGGTGACACCGAGTTTCGCCGCGGGCAGGTATTCGTTTTCATTCACACCGCGCGCGCCCGGATCAAGTGTGCCGCCGGCGGCGTTGATGCGCCGCACTTCCTCCACCGGCACGCTGGAGCTGCCATGCATCACGATCGGCAAGCCGGGAACTTTTTGCGAAATCGCCTCGATGACGTCGAAGCGCAGCGATTGCTGGCCCTTGAATTTGTAGGCGCCGTGGCTCGTCCCGATCGCCGCCGCGAGCGAATCGCAGCCGGAGCGCTCGACGAATTCTCCCGCCTCGTCGGGATTGGTCAGGCAGGCGTGGCCTTCATCCACTTTGATGTCTTCCTCGACCCCGCCGAGCATGCCGAGTTCGGCTTCCACACTGATCCCCTTGGCGTGCGCGCGGTCGGCGACGCGTCGGGTGATGGCGATGTTTTCATCGAACGATTCGTGGCTGGCATCGATCATGACCGAGCTGTAGAAGCCGGAGTCGATGCAATCGTAGCAGGTGGCTTCGTCGCCGTGGTCGAGATGGACGGCGAAGATGGCTTCGGGAAAAACTTGCTCGGCCGTGCGAATGATGGCTTCGAGCATCCGCTTATCGGTGTAATCGCGCGCGCCTTTCGAGAGCTGGATAATGAAGGGCGCCTTGCTTTGGATGCAGCCGCGGAAGAGGCCCATCGTCTGTTCGAGGTTGTTGATGTTATAGGCGCCGACGGCGAACTTCTTGTAGGCGACCTGGTAAAGCTGCTTGGTGGTAACGATCATGGCGGAATTTGTGATTGCTGATTGAAGGCGTCGCCAAACCTTAGGGCGCTCGCGCCAGATTCCAATCAGAAATCAGCAATTCGTTCACACCCCGTTTTCCACCACGGGCAAAAGCACGCTCACGGAAGTCCCGTGCGGATTGGACTCCACGTCGACGCGGCCGTTGTGATCGAAGACCGTGCGCTTCACGATCGGCAGACCAAGGCCCATCCCGCGCGCTTTCGTGGTGCAGAAGGGAGAGAAGATCTTGTCTTTCAAATCGGCTGAAATCCCATTCCCGTTGTCGTGCACCGTCACCACCACCCCACTGGTGTGATCTCCGTCGCGCACCGAACGGGCGGAGACCGTGATTTGGCCCTTGGCCTTGCCATGGGTGGCTTCCGCTGCATTGGCGACGAGGTGGGCGAAGGCTTCAGCGAGGGCCGTTTCATCGCCCACGACTCGCGGCAAGTCGTCCGGCAAAGTCGTTTCAATCGAGAAGCCATTGTGGGTATGGCGGGCACGCACCAGCTCGACCGCTTTCTTC
>JBDTCM010000323.1:0-6757 GCA_039923575.1 Chthoniobacterales bacterium | reverse complement strand
GGGCCACGGTCTAGCGCGGACGCAGTATTCCCCGGTAGGGTGGGCGTCCCGCCCGCCGGTGCCCGCATCTTGCGGGCACGCACTTTGGAAAGTCGGGGCGGTTTGGTGCGGTTCGAAAGTCCGTCGCTGCGGGACGCGGCGACCGGCGGGCGAGACGCCCACCGTACCCGGGACAGGGAATATTTTACTCCGCCCTAAAGGCGGAGTTCTTCTGCTTCACTCCCTGCCTTGACGGAAAGCAGGATGCGACGGATTCAGAATTGCCCATGACAGGCGATCTTCCGTCCAGATCGCGGCCTCCGGCGCATAAGACTCGGGACGATCGAGCGACGCGATCGTGACATCGATCGATTCCGACGCAGCGTCCTCCTGAAAGAAAAGTGGCGTGCCGCAGCAAGCCGCGAACGATCGCAGTCGCCCCGCGTGCTGCACCCTGCGCAGCTCGCCCGAGAGGATCTCGATGTCATCTCGATGCGCCGCGCCCCACGTCACAAAAGGCGTCGCACTCGCGCGCCGGCAATCAATGCAGTGACAATCGCAGACTCGCGCCGGCGCAACGCGCAAGCGATAGCGCACGCCACCACACAGACAACCGCCTTCGATCGAAGCACTCATTTCGTGATCGCCGGATGAAGCTGCAAATTCACCGGCGGCTCCGGCAACTCGACCCAGCTGCGACAACCGGCATAGGCTTTCGCGTCTGGGAAACGCCAGACCGGTTCCAATCGGAACGTCCGCACAAAAGCGACATGCACTCCGGGCGTCTCATCGTACTCGAAGCGCTCACGCACCACGCTCTCTTCCAGAATGTGCCGAGGCTCCAGGGCGCGCACTTCTTCCCAGTCCGTGATGACGCGTGTCTCCGCCACTTCCGCAAAATAGCGAATCTCGATTTCGTTCGGCCGAGGCGCCGGCAAAACCGCCCCGGGAACACGAACACGCTCCAGTTGTTCGTGGAAAAAAGTTGGGAAGAGAAAAAACTCCCGGTGTTGAAAGGCAAACCCGTCGCGGCCTTCGGCGATCCCGCCTTTGCGCAGGATAATCGTCTGCCGCCCTTCGCCCAAGGCGTCGCAGACCAGGGCCCATTCCTTGAAACCGATATTTTGCATTTGGCGACCCCCAAACTACGGTCAAGCGCATGCCCTTCAAGATCGACCTGCACACGCATTCGTTCTTTTCCGGCGACGGCGTCTCCAGCCCGGAGGAAAACATCGCCTCCGCCAAGGCCAAAGGGTTGCACGGTTTTGCCCTGACCGATCACAACACGAACGACGGCGTCACGTATTTGCTCGAGAAAGGTTTGATGCGCGAGGACGGCCTGCCGGTGGACGGTTTTCTCATCATCCCCGGCGTCGAGGTGACGACCGCGGAAGGCCATCTGCTCTCGATCGGCGCTTCGCTTCCCTATCTCAAGGGCCGGCCCGCGCTGGAGGTGTGCAATCTCATCCACGAGCGCGGCGGGCTCGCCATTCCGCCGCATCCGTATGACCTGTTTCGAGCCGGGATTCGTTTTTCGACCCTCGAGACGTTGCCAATCGACGCGCTCGAGGTCTTCAATGCCGCGACCACGTTGCGCCGCTACAATCGCTACGCCTTCAAGTATGCGCAGGTGCGTGGGCTGCCCATGACGGCGGCGAGCGATGCCCATCATCACGCCGCCATCGGCACCGCCTACACCATCCTGAACACGGACGATTTTTCGCTCCGCGGCATCCTCGCCCAGATTGTGAAGAGCAATGAATTGAACCAGGAATACCTCACGCCCAAAGACAGCGTGCGCAAAACCTGGAACAACTGGATGCGCTTGCGCCGGCGCAAAACTCTGCCGACCAAGCCCTCCCCGAGCGAAATTTCCTAATGTGGGAGGGGCCTTTGTGCCCCGATGGAATGTGCGCGCGCGCTGCCCCGCCAGGCTGCCAATCGCCGCACAAAGGCGGCTCCCACATTGGCCACTCCTTTTCGCCTAACGACTCAGGAGCTTGCGCAATTCTTCCACCGACGTCACCGGCGCTTTGCAGGTGAAGTTCTCGCACACGTAAGCCGCCGCTTTCCCGTCGATCGGCTTCATCTCCTTCACTTCCTCCAGCCGCGCGGCGAGAAATTTCTGCCCCGCGCCCCCATCGGCCAGGAGCACGATCGTGTTCGGCAGGTAGTGGCGGTGCACCTCATCGAGTAGGTCGCGCGTGTCGGCCGCGCCGGGTTTTCCAGCGATGATGATCTGTTTCGGTTTCGTCAGGCTAAAGTCGAGCGCGACCAGCATTTGTGGCAGCGCGCTCGGGAAATGATTCAGCGCCCCGGCAAAGGCGGCGATCGTTTTTTGCCCGCGCACCCGCAGCTCCTTGGTGTCGCGCATCTGCGCGAGCCGGAGCAAATTGCGCGCGGCGATCGAGCTCGCGGCCGGCTCCGCGTTGTCGTTGTCCTCTTTCATCCGGAGCAAAATGCTCGGGTCGTCGCCCGTGCTCGTGAAATAGCCGCCGTTCTTGTCGTCCCAGAAAAGACGGTCCTGCGTGGCCTGCAATTGCTCGGCGAGTTGGAGCCATTGGCTGTCGAAAGACGTTTCGTAGAGATCGAGCAAGCCCTGGATGAAGAAGGCGTAGTCCTCCGCGAAACCGGCCACCGCGGACGGACCACCGCGATAGCTCCGTCCGAGCGTGCCGGCCCCGGCGTCGTAGAGTTTTGCCCTAACGAACTCGGCGGCGCGCGTCGCGGCCTCCAGATACGACGGGTCGCCCAGGACCTGCGCGCCCCGGGCGAAAGCGGAAACCATGAGCCCGTTCCAAGCCGTGATGATCTTATCATCGAGATGCGGGCGCGGCCGTTTGGCGCGCAACTCGAGCAGAGTGGCGCGGCGGTAGCGCATCGATTCGTCGACATCGAGTTCGCTCTTTTCGAAATGCTTCGCCGTCTCGGCGAAAGTCTGCCGTTCGTAGAGAATATTCTTGCCCCGGAATTCCCCCTGCGGATCGCTCCCTTCCGGCGCGTTGCCGGCCGCTTCCACTCCGTATTGGTAATCGAACAGCTCCGCATACTCGCCGAGAGCGTCGTCGATTCCCTTTTTCGTCCAGACGTAGAACGCACCTTCCGCTTTTTCCTTCCCCCCGGCTTTTGTCAGGCTATCCGCATCCTCGGCCGAATAAAAACCGCCGCTGGCATCGGTCAGGTCGCGCCGCACGTAATCGAGCGTGTCGCGCGCGATCGCCTCGTAACGCAGGTCACCCGTGATCTGGTAGGCATCGAGATAGGCGCTGGCCAGTTGCGCCTGGTCGTAAAGCATTTTCTCAAAATGCGGCACCCGCCAGGAAGCATCGACCGAGTAACGATGGAACCCGCCGCCGAGCTGGTCGTGCATGCCGCCGGCCGCCATTTTGCGGAGGGTGAAGAGCGCCATCCCAAGCGCCGCGTCGCCCGCTTCCGCGTCCGGCGCGGCCCGATTGTAAACCCGGAAAAGAAAATTGAGCGTGACCGGGCGGGGAAACTTTGGAGCGCCGCCAAAGCCGCCGTCGCGCGCATCATAGCCGCGCGCGATTTGTTGGTAGGCGGCATCGATCAGTTTCGCGTCCACTTTTCCCGCTCCTTCCGCCGGCGCGTTGGCGGAGTGAGTCAGGGCGTTCATGATCTGGTTCCCGCTCTCGCTGATCTTGATCCGATCTTTTTCCCACGCATCGGCAATGCGCTGGAGCACTTTCGTGAAACTCGGCTGGCCGTAGCGATCTTCCGGCGGAAAATACGTTCCGCCGACGAAGGGCTTCAGGCTCGGCGTGAGCCAGACGTTGAGCGGCCAGCCGCCGCCGCCGGTCGTCGCCTGAACGAAAGTCATGTAGACGCGATCGACGTCCGGACGCTCCTCGCGATCCACTTTGATGTTAACAAAACGCGAGTTCATCAGGGCCGCGACTTCTTCGTTCTCGAAGGATTCCCGTTCCATCACATGGCACCAGTGGCAGGTGGAATAACCGATCGAGAGAAAAATCGGCTTCTTCTCGCGCCGCGCTTTTTCAAACGCCTCCTCGCCCCACGGATACCAGTCGACCGGGTTGTGCGCGTGCTGGAGAAGGTAGGGGGATTTTTCTTTGGCCAGCCGGTTGGTATGCTCGTAGTGGGCCGGTGGACTCACGGCGGGTGGAGTCGGTGTCACGGCGTGACTCTAGGCGAAGTGCCGCCGCGCGGAAAGCGCAAGGTCAATCCCCCGGCGATGTAAACTTCGCCTAACGAAACGGACCAGCGCCCGGCGCGAGGATGTGCTTCAGTTGCTCCGGTGGACGCAGCGCATCTGGCATTTCTCTTCATCGCGATCGGGATCGTCGCCTTTCTCTACTCCTCGGTCGGTCATGCCGGCGCTTCGGGTTACATCGCGGTCATGACGTTGCTCGGAATCGCGGCGACAACGATTCGCCCGACCGCGCTCATCCTGAACATTTTGGTCGCGACGATCGGCTCGATTCAATTCGCCCGTGCCGGCTATTTCCGCTGGCGATTATTCTGGCCCTTTGCCCTGCTCTCAGTTCCAGCAGCTTATCTCGGCGGTTATCTGCAATTGCCGGTCGCCATCCTGAGGATTCTGATTGGGCTGGTATTGCTTCTCTCCGCCGGACGTTTGTTTTTTCGCCGCAGCGATCCGCCGGAGGTCCGGTCTCCTGCGACACCGGCGGCGATCGGCCTGGGAGGAATTGTCGGCCTTCTCTCCGGCCTGACGGGAACAGGGGGCGGAATATTTCTCACTCCGCTGCTGCTTTTTTTCCGCTGGGCCCGCATTCGGGAGGCGGCCGCGGTTTCGGCGCTCTTCATTCTCGTCAACTCGATTGCCGGTCTCGCTGGTTACTTCATCGCACAACGGTCGATCTCGTCACTCGGTCTCATTCTCTCCGGAGCCGCGGTCGTTGGCGGCACAGCCGGTTCGCATTTCGGGAGTCAGCGATTTCCCGTGCGCACGATTTCGTTAGTTCTGGCCATCGTCCTGGTCATTGCCGGGACGAAACTAATTTTCACCCGGTAGCAACTGCAAACGCGGCGCGGTCTCCGGCGTCCATGGATTTTCCCGATGATCGGAAGCCAGAATCGCGTCCACCTGTCGCTGCAAGAGCGCAAGAAAATCGGTCAGGTCAAGACGATGGCGGACCGGCTGGAAGGGACTCAAATTTTTCGCCGCGAGCCGAAACAATCGCACCGCCGGATACATCCGCCGCCCATCTTTGGGGTGTGTCGGTCGCGCGTGTTGCTTTTGCAAATGGACGAAGCCGCCGGCCGCCTGGATCAATCCCTTGAAAAAACCCGCGTCCTCGGATTTCGTCTGCAACCAAAGATGCTCGAGCACGTCGTGCGCTTCGTAGTAGCGTTGCTCGTTCCAGCAGCGGAAGAAGCCGACATAGCAGGGATGCTGCGCGATTTCAGCGCTCGTCTGCGCGGCCGGCACGTCGGTCAGCTCTGCCACCAGCCGGGAAATTCTTTGGCCTTTGTTCACGGAACGCTTAATCTCGTTTCGGCAGAGATGACCGGCAACCGAGCACGCATTGTTTTTCCACGGAGGGCCGAGGTGCATACGGCCACGGGTGACGGATGACGGCGGTCGGGCTCACGCTTCTTCTTTGCGCGATTGTTTGTCTGATTTCCTGCTCGGCGCTTTTCTCCGGGCTGGAAACAGCGCTCTTCACGCTCAAGAGCTACCAGATCCAGCGCCTGCAGGAGCGGCATCCCTCGCTCGCCAATTTCCTCCGCACCTTCCGCGATAATCCGCGGCGGGTGCTCAACGTTCTCCTGCTTGGCGACACGATGGTCAACTTGCCGCTCATCATCCTTTGCCTGGTCCTCATCTGGGAAGGCCCGCTCATTACGCATCTGCCCACGTGGATCGCGACGCTCGCGATTTTTGCCGTCATCGTGGTGCTCTGCGATTTGATTCCCAAGCTCCTCGCGCTCGGGACCGCTTACCGAATCTCAGCGGTCAGCGTCTTCACCCTCAAGGTCATGATGCCTTTGCTCGACCGGGTCGGGCAGCTGCTCGAGAGCGCGAGCAACGTGGTGATCGATCGGCTCATGCCGGCGAGCTTGCGCGTGCGGCCGCGCATCAGCGACGAGGAACTCGAGACGCTGGTCGAAATGGGCGAAGCCGAAGGCACCCTGCAGGAAGCGGAGGGCGAGATGATCCAGGAAATCATCAAGCTCGGCGACAAAACGGCGAAGGATTGCATGACGCCGCGGGTCGATACCTGCGCGGTGCCGGACGATTTGCCTAACGGAAAAGCGATCGCGCTCTTCCGGCAATGGCGGCACCGCCGCGTGCCGGTCTACGCCGAGACGCCCGACCAGATCCTCGGGATCGTGGACGTGAAGCAATTCCTCCTCGATCCCTCCCGCCATTACACCGAGACGCTTATTGTGCCCTCGTTCGTGTCTGAAACGATGCGGGCGATGGATTTGTTGCGCCGTTTTCTGTCTGCGCCGCAAGGGCTCGCGATCGTGGTCGATGAATTCGGCGGGACCGAGGGGATTATCACTCTGACCGACATTATCGAGGAAATCATCAGCGACGCCGCGCCCCTCGGCGACGCTGAGCTCTACATCGAGCCGCTCGAGAACGGGCGCTTGATCGTGAGTGGCAACGCGCGCCTCGACGATCTGAGCGAGCACCTCGGTTTTGAGCTGCACGCCGACGGCATCGACACCATCGGCGGCTACGTTTTTAATCGCCTCGGCTATTTGCCTAACGTCGGCGCGACCTTCGAAATCCCGCGCCTCGCCATCACGATGCGGCGGGTCAGCC
>JBDTCM010000322.1:0-4278 GCA_039923575.1 Chthoniobacterales bacterium | reverse complement strand
GTGACGCGGGGACGGTCGTTGACCGCAACCGGGTAGTCGCACTCGTGCGAGACGCCGACCACCTCCTCCATCAAGCCAAGGGCGGCGGCGATCTCGGTCGAGGCCGGCAGGAGTGAGACGATGCGTTTCATCTCACGATACGCTCGGCGGGATCGCAGGGCGTTTGTTTGCGGCGCCGAAGCCATACGGACAATTGCGACAACCTTCCTCGCAACAGCGTCCGCGCCGCAGGAGAAAGTCGCGACTTAACGCCCCGTCTTGATCGAAATCGACTGAGGTCGCGATGACCGCCGGTTGGGGTGGATTGGGACAGAGGTGATTTTTAATATCGGAATTCAGAAAACGTGGCCTTCCCGTCTCTTGCAATCTCGTTGCATCGCGCGCGCACTGCGAATCAACGTCGAAATGCTCGCGCACCTCACACTCCCAACGTTTACGGAATATTTGAGCCTTTTCGGAGGTAGGGATGTCCAAGAAAACGCCATCTTCCCTCGAAGAAACGGCGATGGGGTGTGAAGCCGTTTGGACAAACGAAGAACTCACATCCACGGAATTGACTCAAATATTCTGTAAAACAGCCCTCAGTTTCGCAAGTCATAAGTAGCGTGAAATGAGGCTCCTTCCGCCTAATTCCGGCTATTTCCGCTTATTCGCCAAATGACTCAAATATTCTGTAAAGGGACAAGTTAGGCCAGGCCGGCTGCTCACGAGAGGAGTCGAACCTCCACGGGTTTCCCCATACGGTCCTGAGCCGTACGCGTCTGCCATTCCGCCACGTGAGCGTTGCGCCGAGCGGCCTGTAAATTGCCCGCCGCGGCCGCGACCGCAAGCGCATATTCCAGAGGCGGTAGCTTACCTGTAGACGCTTCGCTCTGCGAAGCGCGGGGGTGGCCTTCGTTCGTTCGACCATCTACCGCGTTCGCGCGCAGACCCGCGCCTCCCAGCCTCCGGCTCGGAAGAGCCAACGGCTCGGAGAGAGGGAGGCGTCTACAGGCGCCGTTTCCGCGCCCTCGCCTCGATCGTGGCCGCCTTACGCTTTTTGCCTAACGATCGGAGGAGATCGGCATAATTCGAGGCCACGATCTCGTAGTCGGCCGGCGGCTGCTCGAGGTCTTCCCAGCCGCGGAGCGATTCGCGGTAGAGTTCCCCCGCCCGGGTCAGGTCGCCGCGCGAATGATAAACGACGGCGAGATTGCAGTGCGATTGCGCGATGTCGGAGTGGCCATTGGGATTGGCCTGGCGCCGGATGGCCAAAGCGCGTTGGTGCATCTGCTCCGCTTCCTCGAAACGTCCTTCGTTGGTGTAAAAGACGCCGAGATTATTGAGAACGGCGGCGACATCGGGATGATTTGGACCGAGCTGCTTTTCGTAAAGCTCGAGGGCGTGAAGGTAATACGACTCGGCCGCTTTTTGCCGTCCGCTCCGCCGGTAAATGAGCGCTACGTTGTTGAGCAGAGTGCCGAGATCGGTGTGGACGACGTTCTCGAGTTGGCCTCCGGCGTGGATGGCTTTTTCGTAGTAGTTGATCGCTTCCTCTTCCGCGCCGGCCACGTCGCTGATCAGGGCCAGGCGGCGGGCGATCCGATAGATTGCGCGCTGATCGAGCGGCTCGATGCTTTGCACGATCCGAAGAGCCTGGGCGAGTTCGGCCTTCGCCTCCGCGCGCTCGCCGCGCTGATCGTGCATTTGCCCGAGACGTTCGTAGCTAAGGGCGAGCGAGGGATCGTTCTCGGGAAAAGTCCGTTGCGCTAATTCGAGCGCGGTCTGGCCGACGCGCATCGCCTCGGCGAGGCGGCCGCCGGCGCGCAGCGTCTCCAGCTTATCCTGCAGGATGCGCCAAAGGTTTTCCTCGCCTTTCACACTTACCAGCCTTCACTCAGCTGGCTGACAAGGCGAGTCGCCAATTCTTCCGCCGCCAGCGGGAGGGCCTGGCGTTCATCAGACGTGATATCGGGCCCGACGAAAAAGCTGGTCGTGCCGATCACCTCCACTGGCGTGGCCAGGACTTTGCCGGTCGTCCGTTCCACGAGGGAATAGCGCACGCGCAAGGCGAGGTTGAACTCCGTGGTGGCGAGGACGTTCCCGCGCAAGGATCGCGCCGGGGCACGCGTGATGCGGGTGATCTCGCCCTTCAGGATTGCATCCGCCTTGTCGTCGCCGGCAATGCGATAGGTGCCATCCTGCTGGAATTGCTTGATCACGCTGTCGGTCACGAGCACCGCGATGCGCGGGGCGAGAGTTTTGTTTCCGAACGTCGGGACGGCAATGCTGTGCACCGACCGCAGATAGTAGGGCTGGACGGGCCCGATGTGATAACCGGCGCATCCGCCTAACGACAGCAGGATGAGCGCGGCGCCGAGGTGCTTTTTCACCGGCTAAGGCGTGGCCGTCGCCTCAGGCGTCGCGGAAGGTTCCGGTGCCGGCGAAGCGTCTGGAGGGCCCGCGCCATCGGCCGCCGCGGGCGGCGGGAGCGAATCCGAATCCACCGGCAAGGGCGCCAAATCTCTGGCGTTGCCGCGCAACTCGGGCGGGGCGGGTGCTCTTTGCTCAGAGGAGGGAGGCGCAGAGGTGGGTGCTTTCGCGGCGGTCTTCTTTGGATTGTTCTTTGCGTTCTTTTCCGCGGTGGCGGCCGCGGGTTGCAAGGCGGCGTCGCCGACTTTGGCGCGCAGCTGATCGATTCGCTTCTTGGCGATTTCGCTCTCCGATGAGCCAGGCTGCTGGCGAATCACCTCGTTGTAATAAAGAACCGCGGCCCGGTAATTCTTGGCCTTGTCGTAAAACTTGGCGATCGCGAGCGAGCCTTTGGTCTGGTGATGCTCGAGCAGGGCGATGTTCTCGCGAGCTTGCGCCGCCTTTTCGCTTTTCGGAAAACGATAGAGGAAATCCTGAAATGCCGTCCGGGCACGGTCAGCCGCGTTGGGATCGTAGGTGCCGGAGCGGGTGGCGGCGAACCAGATGTAACCAATCTGATACTGGGCGTCGACCGCGAGAGGATCGCTCGGGAATTTTTCCACGACCGACTGGTAGGCATCGATCGCGAGGTCGGGTGACTCCTGTTTCTCGCGCGCCCGGCCAATGTCGAACTGCGCCCGCGCCGTGTAGCGGCCGTAGGGAGCGCTGCGCACGATCGCGGCGAAGATTTCCACCGCGTAATCGAGGGTCGAGCCGAACGGAACGCCGAGAATCTTTTTCCTTTTCCCGTTCAGAAAAACTTCGCCGATGCGGAATTGCGATTCGATCGCCTCCCCAAAATGGGACGACTGCGGATAGGCTTCCATCAGGCCCCGGTAGATGGCGGCGGCTTTGAGCAGATCGCCCGTTTCCTCCGTCAGGCTCGCGGCCAGAAAGGTCGATTCCGCGGCGTGATTCGAGCGCGGGTATTTTTTGACGAGCTTTTTGTAAATCTTGATCGCCCGCCCGCGGTCACCGTTTATCTGCGCAGACTGGGCTTTTCGGAAGAGCTCATTCGCATTGCCGCTGATCTCTTCTTCGCCCGGCGGATGATATTTTACCTTTGCGCCCGGACGAAAAACGACGGGCGCAGGACTGCGCTCGGGGAAAGCGATGCAGGCCGCCATCAGAAGGAGAAGAAGTCTTGCTCGATAGCTCATCGGGATTCGCAGGGTAATGAACGATGCTCCCGCCGTCAAGCTGAGCACCCGGCCCATGGAGCGGGCGCAAATCGAGTCGAAAAACGCGCGACGATGGGCGCGCTTTCGATACCCTTAACGAAGTGCCTCGCCCCAACCGGCGACGCTCTCGGCCGTTGGCGGCTAATTTTGAACCTGACCGAGCAGCAAAAAATTCGCATCGGCACTTGTGCCTGGAGCTTCGACGAGTGGAGCGGCGTGCTCTACCCAGCGGATTGGCCGTCGAATCGCTGGCTCGAATTTTATGCGCGCCATTTCCCGGCGGTCGAGATCGATTCGACCTTTTACAGCGCGCCTTCGCAAACGGTGGCGCGGCGTTGGGTGGAGATGACGCCGCCGCACTTTCGCTTTGCCTGCAAGCTCCCTCGCGAAATCACTCATCAACGCCGGCTGCGCGATTGCGGCACGGAGTTGACCGCGTTTCTCCGCGCCCTCGAACCGCTCGCGCCGAAATTGCGCGTCATCCTGATTCAACTCCCGCCCTCCTACACGCCGAAGGAAGAGAAGATCGCCTTCCGGGATTTCATCGCACAATTGCCGGCGGATTTTCGCTTCGCAGTCGAATTCCGCCACCCTGGCTGGCACCGGCCGAACTTCATCGGGTTGCTGCAGAAACACCGCGTCTGCT
>JBDTCM010000321.1:0-5379 GCA_039923575.1 Chthoniobacterales bacterium | reverse complement strand
GAGATGCTGGAGGGAATGAGGCTCCCTACCCGCGCGCCCATGTTTTCCGCAAAGCCAGCCACCTTTTGCTGCGCTTTCTCATGCAGCTCGGCCGAACGCACGATGCCGCCGCGGCTCACGTCCGTGCGCGCAAGTTCGAACTGCGGTTTGATGAGCGCGAGGATCACACCGTCTGGAGTTAGCAACTCAAAGGCATTGGGCAAGATCAAAGTCAGCGAGATGAAGGAAACGTCGATCACGCAGATCTCGATTGGCTCGGGAATTTCGATCCGCGAGAGGTAGCGCGCATTGGTCTTTTCCAAAGTGATAACGCGCGGATCGTCACGGATCTTCCAAGCCAGTTGCCCGTGACCAACATCCACGGCGAAGACTTTGCGTGCGCCGTGTTGAAGCAGGCAATCCGTGAAACCTCCGGTCGAAGCCCCGATATCGAGGCCAACCTTGCCTTCACAAGCAATTGCGAAATGCGTAATGGCGCCTTCGAGCTTGATCCCGCCGCGGCCAACGTAGCGACTGCGGGGCGCGACCGAGATCTCGTGGCCTTCCTGCACGGAATCCGACGCTTTCGCGGCGACTCGGCCATCGATTCGCACTTCGCCGGCCATGATCGCGCGCTGCGCCTGATGTCGGCTGGGAAACAAGCCGCGTTGCACCAGCGCTTGATCGAGTCGGACTCCCTTGGCCATCACATTTATCCGGCCGACACAGCCGCGTTTCCAACGTCTTGTTTTAGCGTAAAATGAATCTGAATCGATTCCGTCAGAACGCTTAACATTTGTCCGATCTGTGCAATTGAGATCACGAGCGGCGGCATCAAGACGACGGTGTTGCGAATGTGGCGCGTCAGCAATCCTCGCTCTCGGGCGGACCGACAAACGAGCGCCACAAATCCACTTTCGCCCGCAAGATCCACGGCGCCAATCATGCCGCATGTCCGTACACGCTCGACACCTTGAAGCTCCGCGATCGCAGCCAGGTCGTTGCGCAGGATCTCAATTTTTGGCGGCAAGGAGTCAATGGTCTTCTCCGTTCGAAAGATCTCGAGGCTGGCCAGAGCCGCCGCACAGCCGAGCGCGTTGCCGCTATAACTATGCCCATAAAAGAGCGTCGCCTCGCTCGTCGAGTTGGAGAATGGCGCAAATACTTCATCTGAAACCAGCGTAAGAGCCAGTGGCAAATAGCCTCCCGTCAGACCTTTGGCAAAAACGTAAATGTCGGGATGGACTCTTTCGTGTTCACAGGCAAACATCGTTCCCGTCCGGCCAAAGCCGGTCATGACTTCGTCCGCGATCAGGAGTGCCCCCGCCGCATCGCACCACGCTCTCAGCCGCCTCAAGCTGCCTGCCGGCCAGATCTTCATGCCTGCCGCGCCTTGGATGACGGGTTCGATCACGACCGCGGCGATCTCATCAGCATTCGGAAGCATTTCGAGCTCCTCGACCTTGCCCACGCGTTGCATTGGAAATTCTAGTCCGGTGATTGTGGCCCCGAACATGGCCGCAGCGCCGAGGCTGGCGGCGCCCGCTGTATCCCCATGATAGGCGTCGCGAAAGGAAACGAAGACTTTTCTCTTTGATCCCTGCAGCTTCCAATATTGGCTGACGATTCGCAGCGCGGCCTCAATCCCGGTCGAGCCGTCATCGGAAAAAAAGACGCGCCCGAATTTTTCGCGCGGAAAAAATTCAACGATCTCGCGGGCCAGCTGGATCGCCGGCGGATTCGTCGTCCCTAGAAAAGATGTATGTGCCACTCGCTCGAGCTGCGTGCGGATGGCCGCGTTGATCCGCGGATGATTGTGACCGTGGACGTTGGTCCAAATGGAAGCGTTCCCGTCGATGTATTCGCGACCGCGGCTGTCGCGCACGATCGCGCCCTCGCCGCCGACGAGGATGATCGGCTCGTGCTCCGGCGCGCACCAATCCCCCATCGCGGTAAACGGATGCCAGACGTAACGCTTGTCGTGGGCCGCGAGCTGCGCCGTGTCCCAATTATCCATCGCGCGTCTGGTCCCGCAGCATTTTGTCGATCGCCTCGAAATCCTCGGCGGAGGCGCGCCGACGCTGATATTTCCGGAAAATAATGTCGCGCAGCTCGCGCAGATCATCGAGCAGCGGCATATCAAAATAAGTCCACGTTTCCTCGTCGCGGAACTTCGCCTGGAATTTCCAGTGGCCGCCGAACTTCGTCACGCGCACCTCGCGTTTGCGTCCGTCCTCATCTCGCGAGGTCCATATGTGTTGACTGCGCATAGCGTCGGCTCCTTACATTAGCATCCTTGAAAGACGCGGCCAGATTACTGCTCTATCTCGCCGGTGTCGTCCTGCTCGGCGCGCTCGGCGCGCCGCCGCTTTTCTGGGCGGGCCAATTCCTCATCGCGCACGGCATTCTGCCAAGCCTGGCTGGCTTCGATTTCGAAAGCTACTTCCATCGCGCGCTGCTGGTCGCCGCGCTCGCGCTGCTTTGGCCGCTCCTGCGCGTCTTGCAGGTGCGACACTGGCGCGACCTTGGTCTTGAGAAAAATCCCCGGGCCGGATCTCAGGTCGCGATCGGGTTTGTGATCGCCGCCATTCCCCTGCTCTGCTGCGGCGCGGTCCTCGTCGCGCTGCACACCTATTCGGCGCGCCATGCCTTCCTCTGGCACAAAATGCCGGAGGTGCTCTTTGCGGCGAGCGTGGTCCCGATTCTCGAGGAGTTGCTCTTTCGCGGATTTTTTCTGGGCGTGCTCCTGCGCAGTTTTTCGCGACTCAAGGCACTGCTGATTACCTCGGCGCTTTTCGCAGTGGTGCATTTCTTGAAAGCGCCAGACCTGACTACGCCTAACGACTCCGTCACCTGGGCTTCCGGTTTTGTTTCGATCGCGCATTCCTTCTGGCAATTTGGCGATCCTCTGCTCTTCGCGAGCGGGTTCCTCACGCTTTTCACCATCGGCTGCATCCTGGCCGACGCCCGCCTGCAGACTGGCTCGCTCTGGTTGTCGATCGGGCTCCACTCGGGTTGGATCTTTGCCAACGGCGTTTTTAGCAGAGCCACCCGGCGCGCCGCGCTTGCGCTTCCCTGGGTCGGGAAAGACTTGCTCGTCGGAATCGTCCCGCTCATCATCGCGCTCACCAGTTGGATGCTGATGCGCTGGTGGGTGAAACATGAGAACGCGCGCGCGCCGCAACCCGTTCCAAGGACTCGTTAGTCTTTTTTACCCGCCCTTCTGTGCAATGTGCTCCAAGCCGGTTGATCCGGGCGAAAGTCTTTGCCCGGCCTGCGCCGGAACGGCCCCGCGAATTTTGCCGCCGTTCTGCGCGCAATGCTCACAGGCCTTTGCCGGCGCGATCACCGGTTCATTCACCTGCGCGAATTGCGAGGATCGCGTCCTCCATTTCGACGCGGCCGTGTCCGCCTACCGCAGCCGCGGGGTGGTTCGCAAAGTGATGCACGATTTCAAGTACGGCCGGCAGATTCATCTTCGGCACCTTCTTGGGCGCTGGCTGGCGGACTCTCTGCAGGACCCGCGACTGGCCGGGCGCCGTTTTGATTTCATCGTGCCGGTGCCGCTGCATTCGGCGAGAAAACGCGAACGCGGCTTTAACCAGGCCGAGTTGCTCGCTCTCGCCCTGCATCGCCTGTCCGGCCTCCCACTCCAGAACGCTTTGCAACGTACCCGCTACACCACCACGCAGACCCAATTCGACCGGAGCGAGCGGATCGAAAATCTCCGCGGCGCCTTTCGTTTACGGCGCGGCAGCAACGTGCAAGATTTGCGGATGTTGTTAGTCGACGATGTCCTCACGACCGGCTCGACCTTGAGTGAATGCGCCAAGGTCCTGAAAAAAGCAGGTGCGATTTCCGTGCACGCCGCGACCGCCGCCCGGGTCTAAGACATGGCTATTTTCAAAAAACCCGCCCTCAAAACCGAGAGCCGCAAGAAACGCGAGATGCCGCAAGGCCTTTGGCAGAAGTGCCCCGGCTGCGGCGAGGTCGTGCACGAGATCGAGCTGGTCGAGAACGATCGCGTCTGTCCGCGCTGCGATTATCATTTCGCGCTCTCGGCCAAGGAGCGGATCGCGAGCCTGTGCGATCCCGACAGTTTCGTCGAGATGGACTCGGGCCTGACTTCCATCGACACCCTCAAGTTCCAGGGAATGGCGAGCTACCGCGATCGACTGCGCAAATATCAGGATGCCACCGGGCTGATCGATGCGGTGCTGAGCGGTTACGCGCTCATCGAAGGCTACAAGGTCGCGATCGCCGTGATGGATTTCAGCTTTCTCGCCGCCACCATGGGCTCGGTCGTCGGCGAGCGTATCACGCGGGTGATCGAGTACGCCACGGCCCAGCGTGCCGGCATTATCATCGTCGCCGCTTCCGGTGGCGCGCGCATGTACGAGGGCATGCTCAGCCTCATGCAGATGGCGAAAACGAGCGGCGCGCTCGCCCTCCATGCCGGCCAGAAACTTCCCTTTATCTCCGTTCTCACCAACCCGACCACCGCCGGCGTGATGGCCAGCTTCGCCTCGTTAGGCGACGTCATTATCGCGGAGCCGAAAGCGATGGTCGGCTTTGCCGGGCCGCGCGTGATCAAGGAAACGACCCACCAGGATTTGCCGGAGCGTTTTCAGACGGCTGAGTTTCTGGAGGAGCACGGTCTGATTGATCTGATCGTGCACCGCAAGGCGATGCGCGCGCAGCTCGCGCAGTTGCTCGCTTACCTCGCCGCGACGCATTGAAAGCCGGAGAGGCCTTGGAGCCGCGACTCTCATACCGGGAAGCGCTCGCCTGGCTCTTCAACACCCAGCGCTTCGGGATCAAGCTCGGGCTCGAAAACAGCCGACGCCTCTTCCACGCCCTCGGCGTGCCCGCGCCTAACGAACGCATTATTCACGTCGCGGGCACCAACGGCAAAGGCTCGGTCTGCGCCCTGCTCGATTCAATCTGCCGGGCGGCGGGGTATCGCACCGCTCTCTTTACTTCGCCGCACCTCGTCACTTTCCGGGAGCGCATCCAGATCGATGGCGAGATGATCTCCGAGGAAGCAGTGGCTCGCGGCCTGAGGATGATCCGGGAATTGGTGGCGGATTGGGATCCACATCCGACCTTTTTCGAGATCACGACTGCGCTCGCGCTCGATCATTTTCGCAACACCGGCGCCGATATCGTGGTTCTTGAAACCGGGATGGGCGGGCGTCTCGACGCCACCAACGCCACGCGTCCGATCGTTTCGGTCATCACCCCGATCGATTACGATCATCAAAAATGGCTGGGCCACAGCCTGACGGAAATCGCGGCTGAGAAAGCCGGCATCATCAAGCCGAACACGCCGGTCGTTTCCGCTCTGCAACCGGACGAGCCTGCGGCCGTCATCCGTGCGCGCGCCGCCGCCTGCGCGGC
>JBDTCM010000320.1:0-9726 GCA_039923575.1 Chthoniobacterales bacterium | reverse complement strand
AGCTGACCCGGCCGCGCATCGGGCAGGAAAATGTGCCAGACCTGATCGGTATGTTCGA
Organism: Chthoniobacterales bacterium; assembly: GCA_039923575.1. Taxonomy (GTDB): domain Bacteria; phylum Verrucomicrobiota; class Verrucomicrobiia; order Chthoniobacterales; family UBA10450; genus Palsa-1392. Next base: position 9,668 of record JBDTCM010000320.1, on the reverse strand, counting down.
TCATCGGGATGCGGATATTTTCCTGGCCGGCATCGGGATGATCGAAGAGGCAGAGGTCGACTGAAGTCGCGGCCTCGGAGAAGAGCGCGAAATTGACGCCGTTGCCGAGCCAGGTGGTGCCGAGCGGATAGGGATAACCGAGCCAGGTTTTAATGGGAGTCATGAAAGTGCGGACGTTTTATCCCATTCCAAAGCGGAAGGGCAAGGAACGGTTCTCCCAGGCTCGACGGAGTCTCGCCCCACCGGGAGGGCTGCAAGCGCGCATCGAAGAGGGTCGCGCCTCCAGCTACTTTTTCCCTTTGATCTCGAGTTTGCGGTAGAGCGTCGCCATGCTGATGCCGAGGACGCTGGCGGCTTTTTCGCGCGCGCCTTTAAACTTCGCGAGCGTCGCCTCGATGTATTCCCGCTCCTGTTCCTGGATGAATTCGTCCAGCGACTTGCCGACCGGCAAAGCGGCGCGCGCCTTTTTGGCCGCATCATCCTTGGCGAACTCCACGATCTGCGGCGGCAGATCGCTCGGCATGATCATGTGGTTCTCGCATAAGGCGCAGGCCCGTTCGATCGCGTTTTCCAACTCGCGGACATTCCCGGGGTAATCGTAGAGGGAGAGCAAATCGACCGCTGCCGGATCGATCTTATTGGGTTCGCCACCAGCCTGGTTCGCCTGTTTTTGCAGGAAATGATGCACCAGCAGAGGCACGTCCTCGAGCCGCTCGCGCAGCGCCGGGATCTCGACCGGAATCACCGCCAGCCGATAATAGAGATCTTCGCGAAAAGTTCCGTCGCGGATCTTCGGTTGAAGCGGCTCATTCGTCGCGCCCACCACGCGCACATTGACCGGCACGCTCTTGTTGTCGCCGACGCGGCGCACTTCGCGTTCCTGGAGCACGCGGAGCAACTTCGTCTGGAGCGAAGTCGCCATCGAATTCACTTCATCGAGAAAAATCGTGCCGAGGTTGGCTTCCTCGAACAACCCGCGTTTGTCCGCGACGGCGCCGGTGAAAGCGCCTTTCTTGTGCCCAAACAGTTCTGACTCGAGCAAATTCTCGGGCAGCGCGCTGCAATTGATCGCAACGAAGGGATGCTGCTGCCGGTTGCTATTGAAGTGCAAGCCCCGCGCGACCAGTTCCTTGCCCGTGCCGCTCTCGCCCTGGATCAGGACCGTGCTGTCGGTGTCGGCCACCTTGTTGATCAGGTTGTAGACGGACTGCATTTTCCGGCTCGAACCGATGATGTTGTCGAACTTGTATTTATTCTTGAGCTCCTTGCGCAGGAAAGTGTTCTCCTGGCGCGCAGATTGAAACTCGAGCGCGCGCTGCACCGTCATTTGCAGCTCATCGATTTTGAACGGCTTAGGCACATAACCGTGCGCGCCCATTTTCATCGCTTCGATCGCAGTATCGACCGACGCGTAGGCAGTGATTAGGATCACGAGGGTTTGCCGATGGTTTTCCTTGACGTGGCGAAGGACGTCGAAGCCGCTCATCGTCTCCATCTTCACGTCGGTAATGACGATCTGCGGCTCGATCGTCTCCATTTGCTCGACCGCTGTGGCAGCGGAATTGAAGGGAAAAACCTGATGCCCCTTTTCCCGGCAGAGCGTCACGATGACCTCCACCATTGCCGGTTCGTCGTCTATGATGATAATTTTGGCCATATTCTCAGAGCGGAGACTATTTCACGAATGAGAAAAGGAAAGGCAAAATTGAGAATTTCCCGGTCACGCCGCCGCCATCGGTTTTCCCGCCAGCATCATCCACGGAACCTTTTCGTCCCAGGAAATGATCGCTTCGAACAGGTCGTCACCGTGCTGTACGATGGGCAGAGCGATCAAATCGGCGAGAAATCCCGGGCGAATCTTGCCGAGCGCATTCTCTTGATGCAGGGCGCGCGCACCATTCACCGTTGCCATCTCCAGGATGCGCTCCGACGGGTAATCTGAGTGCGCATCCCGAACCGCTCGCATTTCTGCGAAAAGGCTCAGCGAAGAGTTGCTGGCGAGACTGTCTGTCCCGAGACAAACGTTGAATCCCAGATCAGCCAGCCGAAGGAGCGCGAACGGCGCGTGCCGAAAATAACGGCAGCTGCGCGGACAATGCGCGATGTGAAACCGCGGTCCGTTCTCCAGACTTGCGAAATCTTCTTCGGTCAGTTCGTTCAGGTGCACAAAAATCCAGCGGTCGTCGATCGCCTCTCGCTCGAGCATTACCGCCAGCGGTGTCTTGCCCTTGCCGCAATCATCCGTCGGTCGACCGAGGCTTTGCAGGAAATCGAATAATCGCCCACGGCCATCCCGGAACATTTCCATTTCCTCCTCCGACTCGGCGAGGTGCATGGTGAGCATGAGATCGCTCTGCTTCGCCGCGGTTGCCGCGAGCCGAGTGAGTTTGGGCGAAGCGGTGTAGGGGGCGTGCGGACTCAAGCCGAATCCGCCTCGCCACTCCGGTTTGTCCCGAAAAGAAGTCAGCGCATCCGCGATCATCTCTTCTGCCGAGAGGCGAGGACGCACGTCGATCAACTCGGCGAACCACCACGTCCGCAGCGGCGGCGGCACCATTCGCGACAGCAGTGCCGGCATCGACTCGATGTTGGCCATCGTCGTCGTGCCCCAGCTTTTCGCTTCCTCAAAGCCGAGTGCGATCGACTCGAGAAAATCTTCATCCGAGAGATCGCGGCGCAGGCCATTGATCTGCAGGATCCAATCGGTAAACGAGCGTTGCGGCGCGATCTTGCCGCGCAGCGAAGTGAAGTCGAGATGGCAATGCGCGTTGATCAAGCCGGGCAGAAGAACCATCTCGCCCAGGTCGGTGACGGCTCCGCCCTCCGTCCGCAGCTCATCGAACCGCCCCACCGCCGCGATCCTCTCGCCCGCTACCGCGACCGCACCATTGTCGATCGGCGGGCCGTCCATCGTGACGACGGTTTGGGCGCGGTAAATCAACCTTTCACTCATCGCCCGCGGGTGACGAACTCTCCTTCACCACCTTGCGGGCCTCGGCCACGAGCAAGTTGCACGCTTCCTGGCAGAGCAGCGGCAGCACGTTTTCGCCGGCTCCGGTTTGGTCGAGCGGTGCGATGAATTTGTCGAGCGGCAGACGGAGCGATGGTCGTGCCCCAGTCGCATCGCGCGCCCACAGAATCGTGCGCAGACATCCCGGCGCCCCGCCTTGCGAGCGGCAAACGCGGCCGACCAGGGCGTCGATCTCGTCATCGGAGATTTTTGCGGCGGCGCGGTACATCCCGGTTTGGCGGCCGAGTGTCTCGCGCAGCGGAGTCGTGGTCAGCCGGTGGGCCTCCCAGGCCGCCAGGGCTGCCAACCGGCCGGGATAAAAAAGATCGAGCGCCTGTTGCAATGCGTCGAGGTCGGCCAATTCCAATCGCCAGCCGTGCCGGAGATTCGGCGCTGTTTTGAGCGGCCGATAATTTTCTTCGTCATCGAACTTCGCCAATTTCGCCGCGTCGTTAGGCAAAAGGGAGGTTTGCAAGTCCTCGCGGGCCGCGTCGTCCCGGTGCCCCAGCACAAAGCCGGAGTCGCTTTTCCTGATCTCGATCTGCCCGATGCCGCGCGCACCCGCGGCGAGCCAATCCATCAGCACCCGCCTAATGCGCGGGAGCATTCTTCTTCTTTTTCTTCGCCGCTCCGTTCTTTTTCGCGGTGCAGAGCCGGCGCGCCATCACCGCGGCGACGTGCTCAAGGAAATCGCGATCATCGTCCGTGAAAGCGTCTCGTTTCTCACTTTCGACATCGATCACCCCGATGACCTGGCCGGTCGCTTCGCTCAGGATGGGAACCACGATCTCGGAGTGCGTCGTCCAGAACGCCGGCAGCCAGCGCGGATCCTTGCGCACGTCGCCTACGATCAACGTCTCCCTGGTCTCCGCGACCGCCGCACAAAGGCCCTGGGTTTTCGGAAAACGCGGATAGGCCGGTGGCTCGTCGCCGGTCCCGGCCGCGATCACGAAATCCCCGCGCTCGATTTTGTAAATCCCGATCCAGCGATAATCACGTTCCGCCCGGACCATCTCGGCCGCCGTCTTCAACGAGCTGGGATCCTTCGGAGCGGCCAGAATAAAAGCCGCGAGGTCCTGCAAAAGCTTGGTTGAATTATTCTTCAATGGGCGGCGCTCCGACTAACAACGTTTACGAAATCGGGCGGAGATCAAGGGCCTCCCTGTTGAAAGCTGCCGCCTGTTCGAGAATGATCTCGGCAAATCTCGGCTCCGTCCCGATGGCGCTGGCGTAATAAAGGTTGCGGTCGTGGAGTCGATGCGGGTTCTGGCGAAAGATCTCGCGCTGACTCGCCGCCGCCGTCACCTCGGCTTCGATCCCGAGCAAGACCGGGATGTCCTGGTAGCTGTGCAAGCCGTCGGAGATAAAAAACGGCACCACCACCACATTCGGCGTCTTCGTTAGGCTGGCCCAATCGGAAATGAGCGGCGCCTCCTCCATATAGGCGTTCTGGACCGCCGCGTAGACGCCGAGCGCGCCGATCTTTTCCACCTCGCGTTTCGCCGCCACCGCGCTCTGGTCATTCAGGGCCGTGCCGTGGCCGACGATGAGCAGGGTCGTCTCCGCCTCTGCAACTCCCGGCGCGACCTCGCGCGCCCGCCGCAGCAAGAGCTCCGTCACCGCCGAATGGTTCCCGACCGGTTCGCAATACTTCCAGACCTGCCCGCCAGCGCGTGTCGTCAGGCGCCCCTCCAGCTCCAGCTCGCGCGGGATCACCGTCTGGGTGAAATAACCTTCGCTGATAAAATTCGGGACGACGTAAACCTCGCGGACCTCCGAATCGGGAAACAGAAAGAGCGCATCGCGCAGGCTCGGCTCCTCTTTCCAAAAACAGCAGGCGACATCCCGAAACAGACCGCGCTCCGCCAGCCCTGCCGCTTGCGCCAGACTCGGCGCGCTCGAATCGGGATTTACGGTCGATCCGTGACCGACGATCAAGAGTGCGCTCGATGCCGATGAGATAGCCACTTCCGTAGCTAAACTGAGGAAGCTCATTTGTCATCGCCCCAGAGTGAAATCTTGATCTTCAGCGACCTTTTTTTGATAGCACGGTACCGTGGAAGCGCTGCTTCGTGTCGTCGCTCTGGTTGTTCTCGGTCTCTCGGCAGATAGCACGCTGGCTCAACACTGGCGCCAGTATCAGCATGACGGAGTTCACCGCCCCATCAGTCCGAAGAATCATCTTCGGAATCCGCTTTCTCACCTTTCTCGCCATAAACCTGCCGTAAGATCCGCCCGATCATCGGCGCCGCTGCCGTGCCGCCGTGCGCCTTGCTCCCGACGTCGCCTTCGTAGAGGGCGGCGAACGCGTACTGCGGTTTTTCCGCCGGCACAAAGCCTGCGAACCAGGCCGCCGTCCGTTCTTTCTCCTTCGGTCCCCACTGCGCGGTCCCCGTTTTTCCCGCCACCGAAACGTTATCCAGGCTCGCCTGGTGCGCCGTGCCGGCGGGCGCATTCACCGCATCGACCATCGCCGTTTTTACCTGCTGCATGGTGAGCGCGGACGCGTCGATTGTTTTTTTCGCCCGCACCGAATAGGCCGCCACGATTTCGTTGCTCACCGTCTGGACCTGTTCCACCAGGCGGGTCTGATAAAACGTCCCGCCATTGGCCACGATCGCCATCGACTGCGCCATCTGCAGTGGCGTCACCAGGACGTCGCCCTGTCCGATGGAAAGATTGGCGATGTCGCCGCCGAGAATTCTGCGGCCGTGCGTCGCCTTCATGTATTCGTCGTTAGGCAAACGCCCTTCTGACTCCGCGCGCAGGGGGATGCCGCATTTGGCGCCGAAGCCGAGCCTGGCCGCCCAGTCCAGGATCGGCCCCGCGCCCGTCTTGATCCCCACCTGGTAAAACCAGGTGTCGCACGACTCGGTTAGCGCACGCACAAAATTGAGCGAACCGCGATCGGTTTTTTTCCAGTTGTGAAAGGTCGTGTTGCCGATATCCATCGCCGGCACGCACTCGTATTCGTCCTCCGGCGTGATGGTCCCGCTCTCAAACGCCGCTATCGCGACTGCGACCTTGAAGGTCGACCCGGGCGGGTAGGCGGAACGATAAGCGCGCGGCAGGAGCGGAATATCCGGATCGTCCTGCAGCTCCTTGAACTTGGCCGTCGAGATAAAAGGAACGAAGTCGTTAGGGTCGAAGGTCGGCCACGAAGCCATCGCCAGAACGTCGCCATTGTTCGGATCCATGATCACGATCGCGCCTCGCTTCGCTTTCGCGGCCAGCGCTTTTTCCGCCAGCTCCTGCAGGCGCAAGTCGAGAGTCGTGACGACGTTGTAGCCGGGCACTGGCGGCTCCACGATGCGCTCGGAAGTTTTGCGCCCGTCGCGATCGAAAGTCACCTTGTACTTCCCGTGCCGGCCGGTGAGCATGCTGTTGAAGGTCAGTTCCAAACCTTCGCGGCCCTCCGTTTCCGGCCACAGCACCTGGCCGTTTTGAATGATCCCGTCGGCGTTGCGACTGGTCCGGCCGGTGTAGCCGATGATCTGCCCGGCCACGCTATCGTTAGGGTAAAAACGCAGGTAGATCGGTTTCAGAGAAAGCCCGGCCGGCAGCTTCCCGCTGACTTCCGAGCGCTCGTCATCGGTCAGATTCTGCGCAATCTCGAATGGAAGAAAGCCGCGATTGTGATAATGCCGGAGGATCGTTGAGTCCGAAATGTCGAGGCGGCGATTGAGTCGTTTCTCCGCTGCCCGAATCTTGTCGCGGGCGAAAGCGAGCGCCTCAGCGTCGGAAAAATCGAGCGGGGTGGGGAAGTCGATTACGAGATTGTAGCTGAGTTTGTTTTGCGCAAGCGGAGCGCCGTTGCGGTCGGTGATCTGGCCGCGCGGCGCGGGAATGTCGAGAACGTAGGTGCGGGCCTGCTTCTGCGTTTCCCAGGTCGGCTTGATCGTTTCTTCGAAAGGCGTCGGCGATGGCTCCTGGGCCACAACCACGAGCGGCCAGAATAGAAGAAGCAAGATGAACCGCGGATTACGCGGATGGGCGCGGATATGATAGAAGAGAATGGAATTCAAAATTTTCTGATCCGTGTTATCCGCGCAATCCGCGGTAAAATTTCTTCCGGACCCTTAGTGCCGTTCCAAAAAGCGATGCACTTCCTCCGCCAACTTCTGGCCTATTCCTTCGGTCGATGCAATGGCCTCCACACTCGCTTTGCGCAAGCGCTGTACCGAACCAAATTTTCGGAGGAGCAGATTTTTCCGGTTTTGGCTCACGCCCGGACAATCGTCGAGCACGCTTTCGCCGATCCGTTTTTTCATCAGGAGCTGATGATAGGTATTGGCGAAGCGATGGGCTTCGTCGCGAATGCGCTGGAGCAAACGCAACGCGCCGGAGTCCGGCGGCAACTGCAAAGGCATGGCGCGGCCTGGTCGATAAATCTCTTCAAACTCCTTCGCCAGGCCAATGATCGGCAGCTCGTGCAAACCGAGCCGCTGGAGTTCCCGACAGGCCGATGAAAGCTGGCCCTTGCCGCCATCGACAATGATCAGATCGGGCAGCCGCACCGCGACGAACTTCTCGTCGCACGCCGGGCGCAGCGCGTCGACCGGACTCTCCTGCGAATATTCCGCCGCTTCCGGATTCTCCGCGCGCGCCTGCAGGAGGACCCGCGCATAGCGTCGCCTGACGACCTCCGCCATGCTCGCAAAATCATCCTGGCCTTCCACCGTCCGAATGCGATAACGCCGATAATTGTTCTTGTCCGGTACGCCTTCGCGGAACGCGACCATCGAGGCGACCACGTGCGTGGTCGAGATGTTCGAGATGTCGAAGCACTCCATCGCCTCCGGCACGCGCGGCAACTGCAACACATCCGCCAGCTCCTGCACGTCCGCGCGCGGATCGATCGTGCTCGGCAGACTGTGACGGGTGAAGCGCCGCATCGGTTTGGTCGTGCGGCGCAAGTCGTCGAGCATGTTGCGCAGCTCCGCCGCCTTTTCGAAATCGAGCTTGGTGGCCGCTTTCTGCATCTCTCCCTCGAGCGCATCCATCATTTCCCGGGAATGACCTTCGAGAAATTCCGCCGCCTGTTCGACCCGTTGCCGATACGTCTCGGCGTTAATTTCGCTCAGTCGCATCGGCACCTGGTAGGTCGACGATTTTAGTTCGCGCTCCGTCGGCGAGCCTCGCCCGAAAGTGAGCACGCCGAATTTCTTGCGCATGAAGTTGAGCGTCTGCCGCAGCGCTCCGGCGTGCGCGTAGGGCCCGAAGTAGCGCGCACCATCATCCTTCTTGAAGCGCGCCAAACGGAAACGCGGCCACTCCTCCGTCGGATCGACTTTCACGACGAGGAAACGTTTGTCGTCGCGGAAGGAGATGTTGTAACGCGGCCGGTATTCCTTGATCAGCTTGCCCTCGAGCAGGATCGACTCGGCTTCGCTCGCCACGGTGTGCGTCTCGAAATCCCAGACCGCCTCGAGCAGCGCGCGCGTTTTCAGGTCGGCCACCGCCATTTTCGACGGCAGGAAATAGGAGCCGACCCGTTTGCGCAGGTCGCGCGCTTTGCCCACGTAGATGACGCGGCCGAAGCGGTCGCGCATCAGATACACGCCGGGCTTGTGCGGCACCTCGTGCACTTTCTTGTTCAGGTCTGGCTTTTCTTTCGACAGCGGCACGGTCGTGGGAGAGTACGCGAAAATGTACGATGTCGCCATCGTGGGGAGCGGTCCGGCCGGCGCCAGCTGCGCCGCGTTTTGCGCTATGGCCGGTCTCCGCACCCTTCTCCTCGAGCGCGCGACTTTTCCGCGGGAAAAAGTCTGCGGCGATTGCCTCAACCCGAGTTGCTGGCCGGTGCTGGAGCGACTCGGCGTGGCCGCCGAGGTGCGCGCCGCGCCCCACGGGAAATTGTCCCGGGTTGATTTCATCGATGTGGATGGCCGGGCTGTGACCACGCCGTTACCGATGGGCGAGAACGCGGAAATCGCGATCAAGCGCAGTCTGCTCGACCAGATTCTTCTCCGCCGCGCCCAATCGTTAGGGGCGGAAGTTCGCGAAGGCGAGACTTTGCTTTCCGCTGCTTACGTCGGGCATTGGAAAATCACGACGGACCATTCGGAGGAGCAAACCCGCGCCCTGGTCGCGGCCGACGGACGCAATTCCACGGTGGCGTTTCTCTGCCGCCTGATGCCGCGCAAAGGCCGCGACCGGGTTGCGCTCCAGACTCATCTGCCGCTGCCGCCGGACTTTGGCGATCGGATTGTGCTGCGATTGTTGCGCGAAGGCTACTCCGGTCAGGCGCCGGTCGGCGACGGTCTGCTCAATCTCTGCCTCGTCAGTCGTCCCAAAGATCTCTCCGCGATCCGGCGCTGGGCCGAGCAGGAGTTCGCGATCTCCGCCGATCACGGCTGGCGCACGATCGCGCCGCTCGCGCGCGCCGCGCTGCCTCCCGGTCAGCCCGGCTTGTTCCTGGTCGGCGATGCCGCCCGGGTGGTCGAACCGTTCACGGGCGAGGGGATTTATTATGCGCTTCGCTCCGGCGAGCTGGCGGCGAGGGCCATCCGCGCGGGCGACCACCGGCAGTATTCCGCCGCGCATCGGGAACTTTACGCCGGCCGCCTCTGGATCAACGCCCTCGCCCGCCAGGTGGTGGAACATCCGCGACTCACGACGCGCCTGCTCCGTCTCCTGCCTAACGAAAAGTTGGCGC